>NZ_JASDDE010000005.1:0-74402 GCF_030407565.1 Pseudoalteromonas sp. APC 3694 | reverse complement strand
GAGCAGTGGACTTTTAATCCATTGGTCGATGGTTCAAGTCCATCATGACCCACCACTTCTAAAAAATCTCAACATTCCCCTTATTATATTTAAATTAGTTTGTTATTTTTATTTATAAACAGCATGCCCAGATAGCTGTTATTTACCTGCGTATTCTCGTATAATTTGCCGTAATTAATGCACTGTAGATGAAGTGGTCGAGAACATGAGTCTAGCTCAAACTATTATGCCTGAAGGTTATATCTTTCCTCCTAAGCCAGCGCCGTTAACTAAAGACGAGCAAGGCGAATATAAAGCACGTATTAAGCAACTACTGCAAGATAAAAATGCAGTGCTTGTAGCCCATTACTACACAGATCCTGAAATTCAGGCACTTGCCGAAGAAACAGGGGGCTGTGTAGCCGATTCACTAGAAATGGCACGTTTTGGTGCTCGCCACGATGCCGACATGATCATCGTCGCAGGCGTACGTTTTATGGGTGAAACCGCTAAAATTTTAACGCCAAACAAAACAGTTGTCATGCCAACACTTGAAGCGACTTGTTCATTAGATATTGGTTGCCCTGTGGATGAGTTTTCAGCATTTTGTGATCAACACCCAGATCGTAAAGTGGTGGTATACGCTAACACCTCTACCGCGGTTAAAGCGCGTGCTGATTGGATAGTTACCTCATCGTGTGCACTTGAAATAGTAGAACACTTAGATGAGCAAGGCGAAAAAATTATTTGGGGCCCAGATAAGCATTTAGGTAGCTACATTCAAAAAAATACCGGCGCCGATATGATCATGTGGAACGGCGCATGTATCGTACACGATGAATTTAAAACCAAAGCGCTTAAAGATATGAAAGCCCTACACCCAGACGCAGGTGTATTGGTTCACCCAGAGTCACCTGCCGAAATAGTAGCACTGGCAGATGCGGTGGGTTCAACAAGCCAGCTAATTAAAGCTGCGCAAACTATGCCTAATAAAAAGTTTATTGTAGCCACCGATCGCGGTATTTTTTATAAAATGCAGCAACTATGCCCAGAGAAAGAGTTTTTTGAAGCGCCAACGGCTGGTAGCGGCGCTACGTGTAAAACTTGCGCTCACTGCCCTTGGATGGCAATGAACGGCTTACAAGCGATTGAGGAAGCACTGATTGATGCCAGCGGTAAAGAAGTATTTGTAGATATGGACTTACGCGAAGGCGCGCTCAAGTCACTTAATCGCATGTTAGACTTTACAGCCAACATGGCAAAGTAAACATCACTTTGTATAAAAACGGCTAATCCTACTGGGTTAGCCGTTTTTTTATGCCTAAAGTAAATTGCTGATTGATTATTAGGCACTTAGCAGCACAAATTTAAAAATGCCTTGCACCTATGTAACCTATTTCATACTATAACGTGCTGTTGCACTGCAACACCGTGGAGGAATGGCTGAGTGGCTGAAGGCGCACGCCTGGAAAGTGTGTTTAGGTTAATCCCTAACGAGGGTTCGAATCCCTCTTCCTCCACCATTATTCAATATTAGGACGCTTTTTAGCGTCCTTTTTTTTGTGCCCTAAATTAAACTTTTTTTTGCAAGTATTCGGGCGTTTTAATCACTTCACTTTATTTCACTTAATCCACTGAGCTCAAACAAGTTTCATTAACTATGTAATTTATGTATTATGCAGATCCCTCATACAAAAGGATCGTTGATGAAGTATGTACTACTAATAGTTACCGGTGCCAGCCCACAAGTATTAACCGAAACGCTTTTTGCGCTTTATCAGCAGGGCAAACCCATGCCTAAAGAAGTATTTGTTATAACTACAAAAAGCACCAAGGCTATGCTCACCGATGGACTATTTGAGCAGGGCCATTTAGCTAAACTAATAGCAGATTATAAACTTCCTAATATTGAACTCCCCGATGAAAACATATGGCTAATAGAAGATGATAAAGGCCAAGCTATTAATGATGCTAAATCTGAAATAGAACAAACCTACATGGCCGACTTTATTACGCGTAAAGTGTTTGAACTTACCAATAAAAACGATATTAGTATTCATGCATCTATAGCGGGTGGACGTAAAACAATGGCGTTTTATTTAGGCTATGCCATGTCTTTATTGGGGCGCGAGCAAGACTCACTCAGTCATGTATTCGTTAATGATGAATTTGAATTTGTAAAAGACTTTTACTATCCAACACCATACAGCCAAGTTATTAAAGGTAAAAATGGTAAACAGGTTGATTGTATTAATGCAAAGGTAACCCTTGCCGAGATCCCATTTGTACGAATGCGCCAATCTATCGACGAAACCCTCATTGCCAATATGCAAAGTGCATCATTTAGCCAAACAGTCGCAAGCTTAAACTCAGCCCATAAAAAAGATTTAACCCTAGAGGTAAACGCAAAAGCAAAAACACTCACCTTTGCAGGTATCGAAATTAAACTTACCGCAAAAGAAACCGCCTTTTATTTATGGTTAAATCAATACAGCCAAAGTGAGAATAAACAGTTAGTGGTAAGTCGTGATTTTGAAAAGTCTTTGCGTTACAGCAAAGAATACCTCATGCTTTTACAGCAAAATAGCAGTGATTTACGTATATTCCGTGATACGTTTGGCATAGAGCCCGAAGATTTTAGAGACGGTCTACACAGTAATTTAAAGGTAATGGAAAAAACCTTTGTGCAGCAAACGCGTAGTCGCATAAATAATAAAATAAATAAGGTGTTACCCAACGAGCTTGCTAAAAAAATAGCGATTGACTCCAATAACCAAAGCTTTGAAACAAGCTACTTGTTAAGTGCAGTAACACATAATATAAAAATAAATATAACGGCTTAATATTCGCAAGCTTGCAAACGCATAAAAATAATAACGCATGGTAAATTAGTTGATAAGGAAGTAATCAGGAATGAAGCAATCAATGAACTTTGAACATATTCAATCTAAGTGGCCAGAGCTACACCAATTAGCCGCTTTTGCTGAAGACTATGCTATTAGCGATCCGCAAAGCGCATTGGTGAAATTACGTTGCTTTGCTGAAAAAGTAGTAGGCTACTTATATAAAGAACTTAGTTTACCTGTTTTACCCACTTCTAACATTTTTGATAAACTTACCGCCGACGACTTTACCAGTGCAGTCCCGCGTTTAATAACCGATAAGCTCCACGCCATACGTAAAAGCGGTAACCAAGCGGCTCACGAAGGCAAAGTCGATCAACAACAAGCTATTTGGATATTAAAAGAAAGCTACTTTGTAGCCTCTTACTTGTTTATGGCTTATGCCAATGGCACGCAACAAGAATGCCCAGAGTTTAAAGCACCTGAGCAAACACAGCCAACTAATCAAAGTGATGCTCAGTTTGCTAAAAAGAACAAACAACTCACTCAGCAGCTAGCCGAAAACCAAGCCCGTTTAAAACGCGCACTTGACGAACTAGAAGCCGCAGAACTTGCACAAAAACAAGCGCAGCAGCAAGCTGCAAAACTAAAACAAACGATTGATGCAGAAAAGCTTACTCAGGTTAAAACCCGAAATAAGCAAATTGTTAATTCAAGCTTTAACTTTAACGAACACGAAACCCGTAAACGCATTATCGACTTAGATTTACGCAATGCAGGTTGGAACGTAGCACTTGACGACGAATCAACAGAAGACGTAGGCAAAGAAGTAAAAGTAACCGACCAACCTACAACAACAGGCGTAGGCTATGTTGACTACGTATTATGGGATGACGACGGCAAACCACTTGCCGTAATAGAGGCAAAACGCACCCGCGAAAATATTGAAAAAGGCCGCCAGCAAGCAACGCTTTATGCCAACGCGCTCGAAAAGCAATATGGACAACGCCCCGTTATTTTTTATTCTAACGGCTGGGATATAAAAATACTCGACGACGCGCAAGGCTATAATAGCCGCGGTTTATACGGTTACTACTCAAAAGACTCCCTGCAGTACTTAATAAAACAGCGCTCGCTTAAAAAAGATTTAAATAAAACGCCGATAGATACCGCCGTGGCTGGGCGTTTGTATCAAATGGAAACCATAACACGTGTTTGCGAGCGTTTTAGTGATAAACACCGCAAGGCGCTTATTGTGCAAGCCACCGGCACGGGTAAAACACGCGTATCTATTGCCCTTGCAAAGCGCCTGCTCGATGCCGGTTGGGCAAAGCGGGTACTGTTTTTATGTGACCGAAAAGAGCTGCGTAAACAAGCGGGTAACGCCTTTAGCGAACACACCAAAGAGCCAGTGCATATTGTAGGCAAAAGCGCTAAAAACACCGCAGCCAGTGCCCGTGTATTTATAGCAACCTACCCAGGCATGCTACGCATAATGAACACGTACGATGTAGGCCATTTTGACCTAATAGTAGCCGACGAATCACACCGTTCAATTTACAATATTTATGGTGATATTTTTAAATACTTTGACGCGCTAGAAGTAGGCTTAACCGCCACACCGGTAGAAATGGTATCGCGCTCAACCTGTGATTTATTTGGCTGCGACTACAAAATGCCCACAGCCAATTACCCACTCGAAGACGCCATAGAGCAAGGCAACTTAGTGCCTTACAAAATTGTAAGTTACACCACGCAGTTTTTACGCGAAGGCATTAAAAAAGATAACCTCACCGATGAGCAAATAGCCCAATTAGAAGAGCAAGGCATTGATCCGAACGAGCTCGACTTTGACGCCAAACAAATAGACGAAGCCATTAAAAATAAAGACACCAACAGGCTAATACTACGTAATTTAATGGAAAAAGGCCTGCGCGATAAAGACGGCCAGCTGCCAGGTAAAACAATTATATTTGCCCGTAACATAGCCCACGCTGAATTATTAGCGCAGCTATTTAGCGAGCTTTACCCACAACATGGTGCTAATTTTTGCCGCGTTATTCACTCAAAGTACGAACGCGCCGAAGAGCTAATAGACGACTTTAAATCAAGCGACGAAAACAGTATGCGTATTGCGGTGTCGGTCGATATGCTCGACACCGGCATAGACGTACCTGAATGTGTAAACCTGGTTTTTGCAAAACCCATAAAATCAAAAGTAAAATTTTGGCAAATGATTGGCCGTGGTACACGCTTATGCGAAAACCTTTATGGCCCTGGCAAGCACAAAACTCACTTTTTAATATTCGATCACTGGGCAAACTTTGAATACTTTGATGAAAACCCAGAAGAAGAAGACGTAAAACAAGCCAAATCGTTACTGCAAAAACTATTTGAAGCGCGGGTAACCCTTGCACAAACCGCCCTTAAAAAAGCCAATATGGATGTATTTGACCAAACAATAAAATTAATTCACGACGATATTTGCTTACTGCCAATGGAATCAATATCGGTACGCGACAATTGGCAAGTGGTCGAAACCTATAAAGACCTTAAACGTCTTAATCAATTTGCACCGCAAACAGTAAGCGACTTACTTGAGAAAATAGCGCCGCTTATGCAATGGCGCAACATTATGGGGCAAAGTGAAGCCTATAAATTTGATTCTGAGCTAACCACTATTCAAACCCTATTACTTACCGACGCCAGCCAAATCGATTTAGCTAAACAAAGCATAATGAACAAGGTTGAATCGCTACAAATGCACTTAAACGAAGTGCGTAGCAAAGCACCAGCTATAGCTGACATACAAACCGAGCAATATTGGCAATATTTAACCCATGCAGCGCTTGAGCAAAGCCGTATTAATTTGCGCAGTATTATTCACCTACGTAATAAAAGCGTGAAGCCGCCAACAAGTGATTTTGTGCTCGACATAAAAGAAGACACAAACCAAATTAAAGAGGCTGATAGGCTTACAAAAATAGTCTCTATTGATTACCAAATATATCGCCAAGAGGTTGAAAAAACGCTCACCCCGTTATTTGAAACCGACAGCGTACTTAAAAAAATTCGCAACGGCGAACCAGTAACCGAAGCCGACTTAGCGCAATTAAGCTCGTTAGTACATACGCAAAACCCAAGTGTTGATTTAAATACATTAAAAGAGTTTTTTCCCGAATCAACCGCGAGCTTAGACAAAATATTGCGTACCATAGTCGGCATGGATAAAAACGCCATAGAGCAGAGCTTTACAACCTTTGTGCAGCAAATACACACCCATGTAAATGCCAAGCAACAGCGCTTTATTGGTATGTTAAAAAACCACCTAATTCGCCACGGCGCTATCGAAATAGCCCAGCTTTACGATGCGCCTTTTACACAAATACACGACATGGGACTCGATGGCGTATTTAGCCAGCAACAAGCCGACGTAATAGAGCAATTTATTAAGCAGTTTGATGTACAATTGGGTGATAAAAACCAAACGGTAGATAAAGAAGTGATAGTGTAAATGGCTAATCAAGTAGAAGTGTTTCAAAATGAAGATGGTAGCCTACAGTTAGCAGTGCAAGTGCAGCAAGAAAGTATCTGGTTATCGCAATCTCAGCTTGCTGAACTGTTTAAAACATCAACCGACAACATTAGTTTACACCTAAAAAACATATATCAGTCAGGTGAACTTGATGAAAACGCAACTACCGAGGATTACTCGGTAGTTCGCCAAGAGGGTAAACGCCAAGTAAAACGTAAATTAAAACACTACAACCTTGATGCAATTATATCCGTGGGCTACCGCGTTAACTCAGCCCAAGCAACGCGCTTTCGCCAATGGGCGACTAAAACGCTTAAACAACACTTACTAAAAGGCTACACATTAAACCAAGATCGTTTAACCCAAAACGCCAACGAACTTGAAAAAGCCTTATTGCGCGTAAAACGCGCAGCTTAATCGAAAATTTATTAAGTCAAAATTAAATAGCACAAAACGTAGGTTGGATAAGCGAAGCGCCATCCGACGATGTTGGATAAGCCAGAGCATCATTCAACAATGCCATATAAAAAATTAATTAACACAATGAGCGCAATAAGCCGCTCACACTAGGAAAGCTATGATAACCGGACCTTTAAAAAGTAAAATCGACAAACTATGGGAAGAATTTTGGACTGGCGGCATTACTAACCCGCTGACTGTAGTAGAGCAAATTACTTTTTTAATGTACGCCCGTATGCTCGACATGAACGAGCAAGCCGACGAAAAACGCAGCGCCCGTACTAAGCAGCCATTTAATCGCCGCTTTAGCGACAGTGAACAACACATTCGTTGGCAAAACCTGCGCCATTTAGGAGCCGAAGAGTTATACAAACTGGTTAAAGATGAGCTGTTTCCGTACTTTTCAAAAACCTCAGACGACGTATCGCCAGAAGGCGCGATATTTAACGAGTTTATGAAAGACGCGCAATTGATGATCCAAAAGCAAAGCTTATTGGTAAAAGCCGTTGAAATGGTTAACGATCTACCGCTTGAAAACTCAGACACCAAAGGCGATTTGTACGAATACCTTTTAAGTAAGCTCACCACCGCAGGCATTAACGGCCAATTTAGAACCCCGCGCCACATTATACGTGCCATGGTTGAAATGATGGACCCAGATGTTACCAGCCAAATTTGTGACCCATCAACCGGCACCGGTGGCTTTTTATCGGTAAGTTACGAATACCTATTACAAAAATACACATCAGCCGAGGGCATCGACCGCGAGCCTGTGCTTGATGGTGATGGCAACGTGCAATGTGATGACAGCGGTAAACCGCTTGAAAACCTGCTGTACTCAGGTGATTTAATAACCCCAGAGCAGCGCAGCCACATAGATGCTCACATGTTTAACGGCTTTGACTTTGACGCCACCATGCTACGCGTAGCCGCCATGAACCTAGTAATGCACGGCATTAAACAACCGGGCATTCATTATCAAGATACCCTAAGCCAAAACTTTAAAGAGCACTACCCGCAAAAGGCAAAAGAAGGGTACGACTTAATATTCGCCAACCCGCCATTTAAAGGTAGCCTAGACGAAGAAGACGTATGCCCCGAGTTATTACGTAAAGTAAAAACAAAAAAAACCGAGTTGCTGTTTGTTGCTTTAATTGAGCGCATGCTAAAAGTGGGGGGGAGAACTGCTACAATTGTACCTCTGGGAGTGCTAGAGGGTGAAAGTAATGCTCATAAAAAATTGAGGGAGGGGTTACTAAAAAACAATCAATTAGAGGCTGTAATAGCTTTACCTCATTGGATATTTAAACCATATGCAAGTGTAGCGACTGCAATTATTATATTAACAAAAGGAAGTAAAACGGAAAATACTTGGTTTTATCAATTAGAGAACGATGGGTTTTCTGATGGAGCCAATAAATTACCTATAGTTGGTAGTGAGCTTCCTAAATTAGTACAACTGTTTAAAAATAGAAATGAAAGTGACTATAGTCCAGAACTAGGTAAGCATCGTTTTGTTCCAATTAAAGAAATTCATGAAAATAACTTTGATTTATGCCCCAAAATTTATCTTAGGAAATATCAATACCCCGAAGGGATAAGGCTTAACAAATTAAATGAGTATTTTACTGGTTGTAAAGGAAAATTAGCTGCTGCTGAGTCAACTATGTGTGGGGAGGTTGATTTCATTACTACATCTTCGAAGTTTAAAAAGTGCGCAAATGCAGGCTTTCATGGGCAAGCTATTTGTATACCATTAGTTTCTTCAACAGGGCATGGGCACGCAAGTATAAACAACATTCATTATTATGATGGGGTTTTCCAAGCCGCATCAATACTAGGCGTGTTTCAACCCAGAGAAAATACAACATCTTTATTCGTTAAATACACATATGTTTACCTTTTAACGCATAAAGATGAAATATTAATTCCATATATGAAGGGTGCTGCGAATGTAAGCTTAACGGTTGAAAGGATACTAAATATTAAGATACCGATTATTGATGAAACTGAACAATCAGTATTAGTCGAGAGGTTCTTCGATATTTCTGAAAGTATAGCAAGTTTAGAAAAAAAGTTAGATGTAGCAAAATCACAGAAAAATTTGCTGATTGAAGAAATAAAAGCTTCTATCTAAAATAGCTTTTATTCAAATAAAGCCTTTAGTAGAAATATAAATTTGCTAATTATAAAGTAAGAAATACCCGCATTCTAAGGGATTAGGAGAAAGTAATGTTTGAAGATTTACTATTAAATGCTGATTTATTATGGCCAGATGCATTGTTAGGGCGTTGGTTTATTATTGCCATGCTATTACTTTTTGGATTCGCGATTTCTCGCGTTTTCCAATTAAGTAGTAATAGTAAAAAAACAATAAAAGGCGTGGAGGAGATTGTAGCAGGTCAAACTACAAGTTCACTTTACGATAATATTGCTACTATCAAGCATAAAGCAAAGGATTCAAACAACGAGGTAGTTAAAAACCTTTGGCGTGAGTTTGATGAAAGTTTAGTACTCGACCACCGTGAAAAAGGAGTTTATAACACTTTAGATGCTGAGCACTTTTTTAATCCAAGGACACTGGCCTCTGGCATCACTTCAAATAGATTACTCGCCGCAGCTCCCTCTTTTTTAACCGCTATTGGAGTATTAGGTACTTTTTTAGGCTTAACAATGGGCTTAAAAGGGTTGCACATGGAGACGAAGGAAATAGAAGCATTAAAAGATGGTATTACGAGCATGATTAATGGCTCGGCAATGGCATTTGTAACCTCTGTTTGGGGGGTAGGGCTTAGTTTATTGCTTAATGTGTTTGAGAAAAACACAGAGCGAAGAATAGTTAAAAAAGTAGTAAAAGTTCAGCAAACTATCGATTTTTTATTTCCTCGTTTGCCTGCTGAAAAATCACTTGTTGATATTTCTAAAAACACCAGTGATAGCAGTGAGGCTTTACAAGAGCTACATGAGCGTATTGGCGATCGCCTACAAGAAACTATTTCAGGCATGAACAAAGACATGCAAGAGGCCTTTACCAATGCACTTAATAATGTAATGGCACCTGCTATGCAGTCGTTAGTCAGTAATGCCAGCCAACAAACCAGCGGCGTGCTGGAGCATTTAATTAGTAACTTTACGGAGAGTATGCAAGCGGCAGGCAGAGGCCAAGGCGAGCTTATACAAAAGTCGACAGAGCAAATGCATGAGGCAGTAAGTAGCTTGAGCGGGCAAATGAACGCAGTGCTTGAACAAAGCAGTAAACAAGCTGAGTTACTGGCTGAGCAACAAGCAGGTGTGTCATCGCAATTTAACCAGCAACTAGAAGCGATGCTGAACAAAAGCGAAGAACGCCAACAGCTTATGGAGCAAAAACTGTTTGCAGCGATTGAATCGCAACAGGAATCGCAAGCAACACGTGAAGCAAACCATGTAGATAATTTACAGTCGGTATTAGGTGGTTGGTTAACTGAGCAATCGCAAACGCTTAATAAGCTTTCTGACTCTATGGCCGAAGTACAAACTGCAATGGGCGAATCGAATCGTGGTTTTGTTAATGAGCTTTCGAGCCAAAACGAAAAAACAACAGCGCAGCAACAGGCGTTTACCAGTGGCCTTGAAAACAGCTTACAAAGCTTTATGCAAAGCACTGAACAGCGTCAAAAGGCGCTTGAAGAAACGTTTGCCTCATTAATTAACAGCCAACAGCTTGAAGCCTCCAAGCGTGACTCAGAATATCGTGAGCAACTACAAACGCAGTTAGGTAAGTGGCTAGCACAACAAGACCAAATGCTTACCTCGATGACTGATGCAGTAAAACGTACGCAAACGCATATGGATTCGGTTATTGCACAACATAAAGACGTTATTGGAGAGCTTAAAACGGTTGCGGAGTCATCTGCTACAAGTAGCCAAAACCTGAGCAATAGCGCCAACCAAATAGGGGTGTTATCAGGTAATCTATTAAAGGCAACAGAGCTGTTTGATACGCGCTTAGCTGATATGACCGACACTATTAAAGGTATTTCTGCGCAAAATGATGGATTAGCAAATCACGTAATTGAACAAGCTAAAGTGCTAAGAGGGCTGGAAACCTCGCTTGTTGCTACAACCGAACAATTTGGTAATACAGCTAAATTAGCTCAAAGTGGCTTTAGCGAAATGAAAACACACCAGAGTGACTTTATACGTGGTGTTGAGGCATCTTTTGAAGGGCTAAGTAATACCTTAGCTAAGCAAGTATCTGATATTGAAAAGCAGACTAATGAGTGGTTACGTAGTTACTCATCAGAAGTAAATACCCAGGTAAAAGAGCGTATGGAAACCTGGAATACCACAACCCTTGAGTTTGGTGACCAAATGCGCCGAACTGTCAGCTCTATTTCTGACTTAGTGGATGAATTGGAGCGTAGCTAATGCGGGTATTTAGAAGCAACCAAGTAAGTGTTGATGAAGAAAACCCTTATTGGATGTCGTTTTCGGATATTTTGTCGGGCTTGCTTATTTTATTTGTTTTAGCGTCTGTGGTGTTAATGGTTGAGCTTATGGAAGCCAAACAAGAGCTTGAAAATAAGCAACAAGCATTTACTCAAGAGCTTGAAATGTTGCACATGGCTGAGGGTGTACGTAAAACTATATTACACGAAGCCGCTGATTTACTGCGTAAGCGAGGTATACAAGTCACGGTTAGCGAAAATGAAACGGTATTAAGTATACCTAACGATATTTTAGGGTTTGATAGCGCTGCATTTAATATAAGTGCGCAGTTCGAAGGCACTGCGCTTGAAATTGGTGAGGTGTTAGCTGAGGTTATAAATAAAGATAACCGCGAGCAATTTCTCGACACTATTTTTATTGAAGGGCACACCGACAGTAAAAACTTTAACGGCATGCTGGGTAAAGGTAATTGGGGTTTATCGACCTTTAGGGCTATTTCGTTATGGGAGCTTTGGGTTAAATTACTGCCAAGCCAACATGATTTAGCAAGTATTACTAACAAAGAAGGCAACCCGCTTTTTTCGGTGAGTGGTTATGCGGCAACAAGGCGCATGGTTGTTGAAGAGTTAACAGAGAGTGATTTTAGGTCAAACAGACGCATTGATATACGCTTTACAATTCGTAGACCCACCAGCGCTGAATACGAAACAGTAAGAAGCCGTTTGGAGATGCCTTAATTATGTTGCATTTACCTCCTATTCCAGAGCTTGCTCAGTTTAACTGGGAGAGTATTTCACAGCAGTGGAGTAGCTTAACAGTTCAAACAAAAAAAATTGCCGACGGTGCAGGGCAAGGCGAAGAATTTAAAGCCCTTGAGCAACAAGTTAGGCAATGCGTATTAAGCAGAGATGTTTCACAATTAAAAAATACACTACTTAAACGAAAAGGCGTGCGTGTTTTAACTCAGTTATGGATTGATAAAGAAGATGTAAGAAAAGGCTCATTAAACGAAGAAATAATAGATTACATACAAGCTAAACACCCCAAACTGGGTATGTCGTCGTTAATGAATTTAATTTCACTGGTTTATCGATATTTTGATGCACTGGTTGATGGCAATATTTTTAATCGATTAACGCAGTGGCTTAAACAGCAAATAGAGCAACGTTTAAAAGATCGCAAAAACTCAAGCGGCACAATATTGTCGGTGCTTAATCAAGCTAAATGGCTGCTAGATTTAACAGCCCCTAAGGCGTTAGTTAATCTTGCCAAACAAAACCACTTAGACTTAAACGAACAATTAAAAAAACTACGCTTAAACGAGCTACCGCAAGGGCGTTTTTTGGATATATGCCACGCGCAATATTACCTTGATACGCTAAGAGAAATTTCTGTTGGTGAGCAGCATGATGTTCTGCATGAGTTACTAAAACATGATGTTGCCACAATGCCTTTTGAAGAAGGTAAACGAATAGGGCACATAGCGCTTGAAATTATTATTGACCGCTCTGCTGGCGCACCCAGTGAAATATGGCAAAACTTTGTACTGAACTTAGCGGGCGATCCGCGTATTGCTAATACAGCTACAAATTACCGCCAGTGGTGGAAGCCCATTGGTGAGAGTAGAGTAAAAGTAGTAACAAGCTGGCTTGCCAAAGAAGACTTGCGGTTATTTTTAGGCGCGATTGAAGAGTACGCAAATTACACCGGTGATGAAGCGCTAAATAGAATGTTCCCTGCACGTAAGCGCTTTTTAGAAGGGCTTTATGAACATGGGTTTGTTCGTAATACCCGCTTAATGCTCGGTACTAATGCTGCGAAGACAGTAAAGACTGTATTGGGGAATGACCTTAAAATAAATTATATAAATTTAAGTGGATCTCAAGAAACTCACACCTCTATTATCTATCTAGATTGTGGAGACTTTCACATAGTAGAAGGTTCACATGAGTTTAAACTCTGGATATATATGGGGCTTCCGAGTGAAAAGCTAATAGATTATTCACTCAGTGAATTTACCCGCTCCGATTTAATACATCGCTTTCCTCGAGAGTTTAGAACTACATATCCTAATAATAATTTTAAGGACATAACTCATACGCCTACAACTTGGCAAAACAGAGCAATAGAGTTTTTAACAGAAAATGGCATTGAGCTCGATTTAGAAAAACTGTTTTATAAAGACGAATACAGAAAATATATAAATCGATATGGGCTACCTGTTGTTAGAAAAAAGGTAGAAGAAAAGAATCTTTTGGAATCTAACTTATTAAATGCTCTACAGACTTATCAACCGATTACAGCTAGGGATATGGCAAAGGTATTAGATGAAGAATTTAGTATGAAAGTTGATTACGCAGCACTCAATAAAAAACTTTTTTCGATGCTAAAAGAGGGTAGAGTCTTTATCGATGGAGCACTGCAATGGCAGCTAAAAGATTGATCTCTTTTAATGTGTAGCGCTTTAGTGTTTAATTACAATAAACTTAAGAATATTTAAATGGATTTAAAAACATATGTCACTTGTTAGTTTGATAAAAGGGCTTCTGCCTAACAATAAAAATAGTCATTTAGCAGATGAACGATATTCTTTAGTATATGACTCGTATGGCGTTAATTTTGCCACCGATGAAGCATCATTCCATTGCCTTAACAAAGGTGAAGGTGGGAGTAGTCAGCTTATTCAGCATGTTGTGCTTAAAATGCTTGAAGAAAGAGATATAGCTGAAACACTGCCTAATGGCTTTAGATTAGACAGTGAGCAAGCATGTTTATTAGACCTCGAAGATGCAGAGGTTTTAGGGCTACCGCCTTTTTTTAATAACGACTTTGACGTTGATATTCAAGGTAGAACAACTAAAAGTAACTTTTCGCTGCAGTTGTTTGCAAAATTTGAGCAGCAAAAATATCCAGTAAAAAGAAAAGGCCCCGTACTTTTTTTTAGTGAGCAAACACAATATTTAATGACGCCAGAGCAGCTTAATGCTGTTTTAGCCGTAGAAAAACATTCGTCGCTTACGCCCGATGACCGCACTGAGCTAAATAATGTGTTGGCAGTTGCTAAGTTACAGCAGGCAGTTAAAGATGGATTGGTACTTGATTTAAAACATTTTGATAAATTTGATTTAGTACAACCAGAACAAATTACAGTAACAGCAAATCAACAGGTTGATGGTAGCCTAGAGCTTAGCCCAAGCTTTGGTGATGGATCATCATCTGAAGACTTACAAAATCGTTTAGCTCAGCTCCAGGGCGACGGGCAAGTAATGCGAATAAAAGACCGCATTGTTTTACTTACTGACGATAAAAAACAAGCTGTTAAAGAAGTACTGCAAAATAGAACCATTCCTGCACACAAAGTGGCAGAATTTATTAAAACCCCTTCAGCTTTTTTAGATGCATCTATTTTAAACCTTGATCTTGGATTTTCTCTCAGAGTTGCTGGTATTGGCAAAATGGTACACATTCCCTTTGGTCAAGACAGCGATGGCAGTAATGGCTGGTTTTCGACTAATACAGACAGTGAACCACCAGAGCGGTTAGTTAAGTTGCTTGAATGCGAGGAAGACGTTGTATCGTTTGAGCAAAGCTACCAGCAAGCTAGAGGGCAAAATGCCGATAGTGTAATTGTTGATGATGAGTCAATTGATATACGCGATGAGCAGCGCGTGACTGAAACACTTGCAGAGGTAAGAGAAAATTTAGCAAATCCATCCAATGAAACGGATATATCTGATACTGATGATTTGCCGGTTAAAAAAGAACAAGTTTCTTTATTGCTTAAAGACACCGAAGAACATAATAAAGATATCGTTAATAAAGTTTCGCAGCTTAATAAAAGTATTACCTTTGACAGAACTAATTTAGCAAGAACACCTTTTCCTCACCAAGAGTCCGGCATTAGTTGGATGCTGTCGTTGCTCAAATCAGCGCAGTTGGATAATTATGAAGATATGTATCGAGTTCAGGGGGCTTTGTTAGCGGATGATATGGGGCTAGGTAAAACCTATATGACGCTGGTAATGATGGCTGAGTACCTGTCGATACAAAGGCAAAATAATAAATCAGAAAAGCCTATATTAATAGTTGCCCCGCTTAGCTTATTGGAAAACTGGGAACAAGAGGTTGATGCTACTTTTAATGAGTCGCCATTTAGGGATATTAAGGTATTACAGTCAGCAAGAGATTTAAAAGAGTTTAGAGTTAAAGGTGCTGAAAGAGAGTCTATGCAGCTGGCCACAGTTATCGATGACTCTCATGCAGATCACGAATCTATTCGTTACGCTTTACATGTTGGAGCTGATGCAGCTACAAAGCGCTTGGACATGGATAGACGTGTTGTTATTACCACCTATCAAACACTTCGAGACTATCAGTTTTCACTATGCGTAATTGATTGGGGGGTGGTGGTATTTGATGAAGCTCAGAATATTAAAAACCCGAATACACAAGCTACCCGTGCAGCTAAAGGTTTAAAAGCCGATTTTAAGTTATTGGCAACAGGCACCCCAGTTGAAAATAGTTTAAGTGAGTTTTGGTGTTTAATGGATACAGCACAACCTGGGCTATTAGGCGATTGGGGCTATTTTAGAGAGCGGTGGATTAAGCCAATAAGCAGTGCTAATGAAGAAGAAAAAGCAGAGGTGCGTTTAGACGTTGGCAACGATTTACGTAATGCTACAGGCCAGTTTATGTTACGTCGAACCAAGGAAGACGAGCTAACCGGAATGCCTACTAAAACAATTAAAACAGGCATTCATAAAGATTTAGCCGACAATATGGCATTTGCACCTGAACTCGCTCGTAATATGACCGGCGGACAATTGCTTGGCTACAACCAAATTGTTGAAGATTATAAAGCTGAAAAAGCAAAAGAGCAGGGCGGCGGCCATGCTTTAACAGTATTACAGCAATTAAGGGCTGTTAGTTTACACCCCAGGCTTGATGAGGTTTTTAAACAGCCACCTAGCAATGCAAAAGATGCTCAGCGCAATTTACAAGAGTCTGAAAAGTTGCGCATGTTGTTAGATATATTGTCAGATATAAAAAACAAACAAGAGAAGGTAATTATTTTTGCGACGACTAAAAAGCTCCAAGCCGTTCTTAAAATATGTCTAGATAAAATTTATGAGCTAAACATCCATGTTATTAATGGCGATAGTAAAGCGATGGCAACTAAGAAAGATCAGCTCTCCCGTAAAGGGATGATCACCGACTTTGAAGCCAGAGACGGCTTTAATATTATCATTATGTCGCCAGTAGCCGCAGGCGTTGGCTTAACTGTTATTGGTGCGAATCACGTCGTGCACTTAGAGCGACATTGGAACCCAGCAAAAGAGGCACAAGCTACAGACCGAGTTTATCGCATAGGTCAAAAAAAGCCTGTGTTTATTCACTTACCCTGCCTTTTACACCCAGAATATGATTCGTTTGATGTGAACCTAGACAAGCTACTTGCAAAGAAAACAATGCTAAGAGATGCAGTAGTAACCCCTGAAGTGGTGAGTGAGCATGAACTAATGTCGTCAATGGGGTTATGAGGTTAAATCCATGAAACTTCAACTTAGCGCTTCAAACGCGCTTAATAAATACTCAAAGGCTGATTTACCTTGCTTGCCATATGAACCTGGTAAACAAGCGGGGGTAAATACCCTAATTAGTGACGGCGATAATTTAAACTGGCAATTGCAGATTATTGATAACAGCTATAAATGCCGTTAAAAAACAATTGCTTGGGTGTGTGGTGGTTATGTCGGGTGGCGTGGCTTTGCCACTTAACCGACCTACGTTGGGTGGGTAATGTGTATTGTTGGGGTGTATGTGTTGGGGGGTAAAAAAGCTTGATAACGATATGTTATCAAGCCTTTGTATAGCTGCTTGTTATTCAACCGTGGCTGTTAAACCACGACGTTTAAGTAAGGCTGATGTGTCTGGCTCTTGGCCACGAAATGCTTTAAACGATTCCATCAGGTCACGCGAGTTACCGACTTCTAAAATTTCTTTACGGTATTTGTCACCTAGTTCACGTTTTAAGCCACCTTGCTCTTGTACATAAGCAAAAGCGTCAGCTGCTAAAATTTCACTCCACATGTAGGCATAGTAGCCTGCAGAGTAACCGCCTCCCATTGAATGAGAAAAGAATGCAGACTTATAACGCGGCGGCACAAATGGCACGTTAACGCCGTGTTTTGTTAAAACATCTTGCTCAAATTTTTCAATATCTTGCAGTGGGGCATCTGCCGGTAATGAGTGCCATTCCATATCTAATAAAGCAGCAGATACATATTCTAATGTATCAAAACCTTGGTTAAAGCTGCGCGATTTAATCACTTTTTCAAGCAGTTCATCAGGGATTGGCTCACTTGTTTGGTAATGTTTAGCATAGTTTGCAATGACCTCAGGGTGCATTGCCCAATCTTCTTCAAACGTAGACGGGAATTCAACAAAGTCTCTTGATACTGACGTACCAGATAAGGTTGGGTATTTTACTTTTGAAAGCATACCGTGCAAGCCATGGCCAAGCTCATGGAACATAGTGGTTGTTTCATCGTAGCTAATAAGTGTCGGCTCACCTTTGGCGCCTTTTTGAATGTTCATAACATTCACGACAACAGGTTTTTGCCCATGCAAACCAGACTGTTTAACAAACGAGCTCATCCATGCGCCGCCACGTTTACCTTCACGCGCAAAATAATCAGCAAAAAAGATAGCTAGGCTTTCACCATTTGCGTCAAATACTTCATATGCTTTTACATCTGGGTGATACACAGGTAGATCGTTACGTGGCTTAAATGTAATGCCATACAAACGATTCATGGTAAAGAATACACCGTCTTCTAATACACGGTTAAACTCAAAATATTCTTTTACTGCTTTTTCATCAAGGTTGTACTTATCTTGACGTACTTGCTCGGCATAATATAACCAATCCCATGGTTTAAGTTCGAACTGCTCTGCAGATGCATTTATTTTTTCTTGAATATCGGCAGCTTCTAACGCTACATTTTGAGTTAGCCTTGGCACCATGCTAGCAAACATATCAAATACAGCTTGTGGTTTTTTAGCCATTTGCGACTCTAAACTAAATTCAGCCCAGCTGTTGTAGCCAAGTAGCTTTGCTTTTTGTGCTCTTAATTTAACTAGTTGCGCAACAATGTCGCGATTACTAAATTCACCATCTAGCGCGCGTTCTGAAGATGCACGCCACACTTTCTCGCGTAAATCACGGTTTTGTAATGAAGCTAAAACAGGCTGGCGAGTGGTATTGGTGATTTTAATTAAATACTGCCCTTCGTGGCCGGCTTCTGTGGCTGCATTAGCAAATTGTTCAATTTGACCTGCCGATAAGCCAGCTAACTCTTTTTGGTCTTTTACGATGACAACATTACTTTTACTTAGCGCAAGTAAGTTTTGTGAAAACTGTGTCGTTAAAGTTGATAGCGATGAGTTAATATCACGTATTTGCTGCTTTTGTTCATCATTAAGCTGAGCGCCTGAGCGTACAAAACGTTTATAGTAAACGTCTAATAGTCGTGTTTCTTGCGCTGTTAATGCTAAAGAGTCTGTTTTTTCAAAAAGTGTGGCTACTTTTTTAAATAACGCATCATTTAAAAAGATGTTGTCTCTGTGCGCTGCAAGCTTTGGTGCAAGTTCTTTTTGAAGCTCACGACGCGCTGGGTTTGAGCTAGAGCCTGCAAGGTTGTAAAAAATGCTGCTTGCACGCGTTAATAACTCGCCACTTTGCTCAAGTGCCACGATGGTGTTTTCAAAAGTCGTAGGGGCTGTATTATTAATAATGTCTTGTACTTGCGCCATTTGCTGCGCCATACCTTGATTAAAGGCAGGTAAAAAATGCTCATCTTTGATGACTGCAAAGTCAGGGGTTTCGTACTGTAGTGTGCTTTTTTCTAATAATGGGTTGGTAGCTTGTTGTGCTTGCGCTGAAATACTTTGCGCAGTTGTTTGTTGTTTGTTGTCAGCGTTTACATTTGGCTCAGAGCAGCCCGAAAGTAATAACGCAGAGCTGATTGCCGTGGCGAGTAAAGTTTTCATATTTACATTCTCTTATTATTGTAACCAGTCGTTACCTTGTCATTAATCAAGTAAGAGTACGTTGACTTAAATGTAACTACACTTAGGTTGCGATAAAGTCTGAATTAACTGCGACGAGCTGTTAAGTTATATGCCCCATAGTGCATTTTTTGACGAGCGAGTAAAATATAAAGCAGTAAATAGGAGGGGCGTTGAGTGACTTAAATACGCCAGCGATGCTTAATTTATTTACCTATCTAGTTAACCTGAACTCCGGATAATAAATCCATCTCAAGCAGCTATTTTCAGCGCTAACTGCGTTGAATTTACTTGCAATAGGCTAGCTATTGACGCGTAATTTCGCCTTGTTTTCACTAAAAATCTCTAGCTTGAGAAAATAAACATAAATATCATTTTGATTCAATATGTTAGTAAATCTCTTAACCAGAGTTCAGGTTAGTTATTTATCGACGCACGTCTTTTGGTGCGTCACCTTTTGGCCAGTCATCCGCTTTATTGGCAAAAATAGGGCGTTCTAAATGTGAAAAGTAATAAGCAATATCAACAGCTTGTTGCTCGGTTAACATGCCTTCTTGGCCCAATGGCATATTTCCTTTAATAAATGCCGCTGCGGTGTAAGTGCGTGCCATACCTGCACCATCATTAAACGACTGACTGCCGGCAATGGCTGGGAACATGTAAGTATTATTAGGGTATAAGCCTTGACCGTCTAGTTGGTGACAGCTTGCACAGTGCTGAACGTAAAGAGTTTTTCCGTTATCGGCGTTTGATACTAGCTCTTTATTAATAGTGACAAAACCTGTGTTGTCTTGCAGATCGTTTTTGTTTTTATATTTTGTGATAAAAAGTTCATGTAGCTGACAATAGCCTGCATATGCACTGAATTAGTAGGCAGTGGCTGACCGTTCATTGAGCGTTGAAAACAGCCATTAATTCTGTCTTCAATGGTGTTTATTTTTGCATTACGTGAACGATACTTTGGATATACCACATTCATGCCCACATAAGGCGCGGCTTTGGCTACACGCCCTTCATTAAGATGGCAAGTGCTACAATTGAGCTTATTATTTACGTTATTGGGAAGTTGTTTATAGGTATCAATAATTAATAAGCGCCCATAACGAATTAAATCCGACTTTTGATTATTGAACAGCATTGCTTAGGTGGAGGTGTCATTAGTTTGTGATTGATTTATATAAGTTTGGTATGCATAGCCAAATGATTATGAATCATAACGCTATGCAAAGTGAGGTGTTTTTTGACTATTTTATTTACAGTTATAATCCATAATTTTGTGTGATAAAGCGCTAAGTATGTCCACTACTTTAAAACTTGCTTGCTCCATAAGAGATACTTTTTCTACAGCAGTATTGATATCGCCTAATTGGAATGCTTCTAAAGCAGCAAAGCCATTCTTATGGACATCTTCATGTGGTTGCTCTAATGCTTTAAAGTCGTTAATGCTTGAATATTTTAATGCACCTTCACCTTGGTAATACCATTTACCTAAACGACACATGGTATGATCAGAAAAGTCTTCTGCAGTCTTATTTGATTGGCCTAAAATGACTTTATAAATATCGTATTTCCATACAATGTGATCCATTTTTACTGTTTGAATAAATGCATCGGCACTTGAATTAACAATAACGCTATACATATTTTGTGATAGTTCAACCACTTTTTTAGCGGTAGCATCAATTTCTGATGAGCTATTTGCAATGCCATCACTTTCTTCGCTAACGTTAGTAATGTTAGTTACAACGCTTTGCATTTGCTCATTGACCTTAGCTATTAAATTAGAAATTTCGTTAGATGCATCAGAAGAGCGCTGAGCGAGCGTCCTTACTTCATCTGCCACAACAGCAAAGCCTCGTCCTTGCTCTCCGGCTCTAGCGGCCTCGATAGCCGCATTGAGTGCAAGTAAATTTGTTTGATCAGAAATCCCTTTAATTATGTTTACAAAATCATTAATTCCGATTGTTACTGACTGCAATTCTTTAACGGATTTAGTGGCTGATTTTGTATCTCTTGAGATATTATGTGTTGACGATGAAGTCGTTGCTAACATATCTAAAATTGTATCAAGTAATTCTTGGGATGACTTAAATGACGTAATATCATTAATTAGTTTATGTGAAGTTGAGGCTAAGCTTTCTCTGATGTCACTAATTAAATCAGATGACTGTAATGATAATGTGTTTAATTCACGCTGTTTTACAAAGGCTGTATCATTTGCTATTTCATTGTCGTTTTGTTGTGATTGCTCGCTGTTTGCTGCTAACAATTGCGCTTCAAGCTTTTCATTGGTTTTTTTTAATTGAATTAACTCGTTATTTAACTCATTAATTTTGTTTTTATATTTCGAATTGAACAGCATGTAGACCCCAATTTAAACACAGAAAATAAACGTATATTTTTTATTAAATTTACCTGAACATTGATTACTTTATTCGATTTTTTACAGGGGTGGAATTGACGTCCACCCAGGTCGATTTTTATAAAAGTAAGTTACAACACTATAATAGATGCTTTATAACCTTTTGGTAAATAAACTTTTCTTTTAATGCTTATAATAAGCTTGTTTAAGGTGAACACTGCTTTAGAAGTTAGTACTTCCTAATTGATTTACTCAACTGGGCTTGAAACTCATCAGGGAATAAAATTGTGCCGTCGTCTTCTTCGGTAGGGAACACGGCCACCAGTAAGTCGTCTTCTTCAAGGCCAGGTGTCCAGCGGCTAAACCAATCGTTTGTTGGAATTGCTTTAGGTGTACAGCCTTGCCATTCGCCGGTTGCCCAGGCTTGTGCGAACTCTCGTGTTGGCCATACCGGCACGCAATCGTCGTCCTCGTTAGTGAGCATTACGCAGCCGTCGTCATCGTTTAAAATCCACACTTGCTTAAATTGCTGCACGGTTTCGTACATGTATGCGAGTCGTTTTTTTGCGCCAAGGCCTAAAATTACGTCGTCTTGCTTTGATAAATTATCGGTGGTCATTTTTGGCTCTCTCTCACTGTGGAGTATACAAAGAGCAGCGAGCTGCTGCGCTTTAAAATTTAGTTTAGCTGATAGCTGCTAGTAGCTCATTGGCTAGTTGGTTTAGTGCGTCGGGGTCTTGGTTTGTTAATGCGTAGGTGCGTAATCCATATATACCCATAACACAAAATCGTGCCAGCTCTATGGCACTTCGGCCATTGGTAATTTCTTTATTATCAATTGCTTTTTGTAACTGCTGCGCAAAAGCGTGCTCATATGCAGTTAAATTAGTACGCAATACGTGGCAAATTTGTGGATCGTTACCCTCTACCTCGCTAATGCTTTTTGTGAGCAGGCACACTTTGGTTGCTTCACCGTCAACGCATTCTTGCACAATGATATTAAGGTATTGTTTCAGCGTATCTAAAATACAACTGCTGTGCTCAAACAGCGCCGTAAACTGTGTATTGCGATCGGTTTGGTATTGCTCAGTAGCGGCTAAAAAAATGCCTTTTTTACTTCCAAATGCCGCGTATAACGAGCCTGGATGTAAATGGGTTGCTTGAGTCAGTTTTTGCATACTGGTTTTTGCATAGCCATGAAGCATAAACATCGCCATTGCTTGGCGCAGTACAAACTCTGTATCAAATTCTGCAGTTCTCATAATGACTCTTCTCGTTGGCAGAGTAGGTAAAGCGAACTTTCAGCAATAATCCTACTTTAAGCAGCGTTTAGGTAAAGCAGTTTACGCAATCTTGAACAAAGTTTCAAAATTATACTTGAATATTCATTCAAGTGACCTTATCTTGAATGTACATTCAACAAAGGATAAACATTATGTCGACAGACTTACTTTCACCTTTTAAATTAAATAACAGCATTGAACTGCAAAACCGTGTACTAATGGCACCACTAACTCGTTGTATGGCAGATGACAATTTAGTGCCTACACAAGCTATGGTTGATTACTACGCTCGTCGTGCTGATGTAGGATTAATTATTAGTGAAGCAATTATTATTCGTGCCGATGCACAAGGTTACCCAAATACACCGGGTATCTTCACTAGTGAACAAGTTCAAGGTTGGAAAAAAGTCACTGACGCCGTGCATGCCAATGGCGGTAAAATGTTTGCACAATTATGGCATGTTGGCCGTGTTGCTCACCCTCACTTTTTTGGTGGTGATGTACTCGCACCATCGGCGATAGGGGTTGAAGGTTCAGTACCGCGTATGCGCGAGCTAACTTATATTACGCCAAAAGCTGCCACTAAAGATGATATTAAAGGCTTAGTGGCTGACTACGCTAAAGCGGCAGAAAACGCGATGGAAGCAGGTTTTGACGGCGTGGAAATTCATGGTGCTAATGGCTATTTAATTGACCAATTTTTACATTATGCTGCCAATGAGCGTGATGACGAGTACGGGCAAACACCAGAAAATATGTCTCGTTTTGCACTGGAAGTAACCGATGCAGTTATTGATGTTGTAGGCAATGAGCGTACCGCTATGCGTTTAACACCAGGTGCCTACTTTAATATGAGCGAAGACAATCGTGATAAAGCAGTATTTGACTACTTATTACCAGAGCTTGAAAACCGCAAGTTAGCTTATTTACACGGCGGTATTTTTGACGACAGCATGCGTTTTGATTCACTAGAAGGTAAATCAACCTCTGAATTTTTACGAGCTGGTTATGCAAGTACCTTAGTGGGTGTAGGTAGTTATAGTTTTGAAACTGCCAAACAAGCGATCAACGATAATAAATTTGATTTAATTGCCATTGGTCGCCCACTTATTGCTAACCCAGATTACATTAGCAAAATTAAAAATGGTGAAGAAGTGACACCTTATAGTGATGAGATGCTTGCTGAGTTAGTTTAAGTTTTAAAGAGTTCTCACTAATAAGCCCACAAGTGTGGGCTTATTACTTAAAAGCGGATTTATGAATCTATCTTTTTGGATAATTCTGCAAGCTCTTGAATTTTAGTAACCGTTTCTTTTATGTAGCCGTTTATTTCTTCAGAAGATGCCTTTGAATTGCCTGCAAGAGTTCTTACCTCGTCAGCAACAACAGCAAAACCGCGTCCCATTTCACCTGCTCTTGCGGCTTCAATAGCAGCATTGAGTGCAAGTAAATTTGTTTGCTCTGATATTCCATTAATTGTTTCTACTATTTTGCTGATAGTTTGGCTTATATCTAATAATTCTTTCATTGATATTTGAGTTTGATTAACTGCTTTTTTTCTTTCCGTTATATTTAAACCTATAAACATATAACTAGTAGTTTGACCATTAACATCTCGAAGAGCACATATTCTTGCATCAAAGGCACTGTATTGATTGTTTTTTTCAAGTTCAAAAGTTTTTGAGATATGTTTGTTTTTGTCTAAAAATGCTTTTTCTTCAACGCTGAGATCAGAAATCAGATTTTTAGCAAACTCTTCTACAGAAAAATTGGGTTTTAATGCCGTTTTTAGTAATTCGTTACAATCAAGTACTTCACCATGAAGAGACACTTGCAACATAGCTATAGACTCGCCGATAGTTTCTAGTTTGTTTGTGAAATCAAGCGCCATTTGCTTTACTTCAGATATATCAGCTTGAATTGCAATGTAATTTTCTAATTTCCCTTCTCTTATTACTGGGTTGATAGATAGCGAGGTCCAGTAAGCACTCCCCGATTTTTTATAGTTTAATATTTCTCCATAAAAAGGAGTTCGATTTTTAAGATGTGTGCGTATCGTTTCTATCATGTTTTTGTCAGAATCTTTGCCTTGTAAAAAACTGCCTGGTTTCTTACCTTTTACTTCACTTAAAGCGTATCCTGTTAAACGTTCAAATCCATTGTTTACATATTGAATATAGCCGTTAGGATCGGTGATTATTACCGCGTTGTCTGTTTCGTTTGCAACAAGTGACAACATCCGTTGTTCTTCTCTAGTTATTACCTCTTGCGTTACATCTTTGATAAAAGCTGTGTAAATAACGCGATTAGCTAATTTAATTTTCGATAGCGATAATCGCCCCCACACAGTTGTTCCATCTTTGCGTTCAATTTCAACTTCTCTACTGGTACCAACTATTTTATCGACACCTGTGTTTCGGTTTGCATTTACAAGCTCATCATGGTTATGTTGTATTGCATGGGGTACTAGCATTTTTACATTGTTTCCCATTACTTCTTGTTTACTGTAACCCCACAGTGTTTCAGCGGCTTTGTTATACAAAGTGATACAATTATTTTCATCAATACATACAACTGCATCAAGGGCTTGCTCTAACGATTGCTCATTGATTTCTTTTGCTTCACGCTCTGCTGATATATCTCTTATAAAAGCGGTGTAATGTTTGTTGTTATTTACTTTCACCTGAGAAAGCGCTAGTTCGACCCAAATGCGACTTCCCGATTTAGTTTGTAACTCAACTTCTCGGTAGCTGCCAACAATTTTGTCTTGCCCGGTTTCTCTATGATGATTTACATAGTCGTCGTGGTTTGTTTTATGTTCGTCAGGGACTAGTTTTCGTATGTTGTGACCGAGTACTTCATCTTCTGTGTAGCCCCATAATTTTTGCGCGGCTTTGTTATAAAAGACAATATTGTTTTTTTCATCTATGGAAACAATTGCCGTAATAGACTGTTTTAATGCTTGCTCAGCGCTATTAGCGAAAAAATTAAACATAGTGCAGCTACCTGTAATTAAAGCGTTAATAAAAAGATAGCCCAGGAAAAGCTGATTGCAAAATTGGTTTTTAACTTTGTATAAAACTGTGTTTTTGGGCTAAAAGTTATCACTTTATGGGCTCTTAACTTTTTATATCTAAGTTAAATAAGATTTTGATCAATTGCAGTTAGAAAGAGTGAGAAAATTTTATGACTTTAGAGAGTCCCTTGGCTTTTGGGTGCTGTTTTAGTCTGATTGCTCTTAATTACGATGTGCTTGATTTGATTACTTTACGTCATAATTAACTCATATTTGTTTAACCTGTTTGTCAATAAAGTTCCCCCTCGTTGTCATATTTAAAAAATAGACTGTGCCCGCTTTCATAATTACCTTTTATAATTAGAATCAAACGGGACAACAATGTACGCTTTAAAAAATAAATCGATTTTGAGCATGGCTGTGGCCATGGCGGTATCAACTTCAGCTTATGCTAACGATAACGTGATAGAAGAAGTAACCGTTACTGCAAAACCAACCAGTTATGCAAACAACGTTATTGAACCTGCCATGCTTGAGCAACAAAGCTCGGTATCCAGTGTGTTATCAGTAATAGATAACTTACCTGGCATTAGCATAAACGAAGGCGACGCATTTGGCGGCGACGATTGGTCAACCACTATTACCATGCGTGGTTTTAGTATCGACTCAAACCAGCAGCAATTAGGTATGACGGTAGACGGTATTCCTAATGGCGGTTCTAATTATGGCGGTGGTGCTAAAGCGAATCGTTACCTAGATAGCGAAAATCTTGTCACCGTGGAAGTAGGTCAGGGCACTTCAGATATTAAATCAGCCTCGTTAGAGGCGCTAGGCGGTACTTTTAACTTTGTAAGTAAAGCGCCTAGCTTTGAAAAAAGCACCACTTTTGCTTATACCTCAGGCAGCCATGACGCAAGCCGCTATTACGTTAAACACGAAACTGGCACCATTTTTGATAATACTCAAGCGTATGTGAGTTATTCGCAAACCGATACTAGCCGCTGGATTGGCTCGGGCAGCAATGGCGGGAAAGATAACCAACATGCTGAAGCGAAATTTGTCACCACCCTTGATGAGTTAACTATAACAGGGCGTTTATCTTACGATGATGTAAGCGAGACGAATTATAATAGCGTGAGCTTGGCACAATTTGAACAAACTCCAGATTGGGATCAACTAACATGGAATTGGACAGGCGTTCCGCACTTTGACCAAATGTTTGCAGAAGGTTGGGGCACGCTGCGTGAAAACACTCTAGGGTATTTAAAGTTTGAATACGCGATTTCACCCACCTCATTGTTAACCATTAGCCCTTATTATCATAAAAACTCAGGCCGAGGTGATTGGATCCCTCCTTATTTAACGTCCCCTGTAGATGAAAATGGTAACCCAACCACAGAAGGTGGCACAAACGCAGGCTCTTATGGCTTTACAGATAGTAATGGTAACCCACTTGCTCCCAATGCAGGTTGTACGGCTAGCTTAAACTGGCCGTGGGAGTCAGGCCCTGAGCTTAATCCTGCATGTTACGATGCTGATGCAACGCCAGTTATGTCTTATCGTCATACACATTATAATAAAGACCGTTTAGGGGTAACTGCTAATTATCAAGCAAGCATTGGCATGCACGATATTGAAGCCGGTTTTTGGTATGAGCAAAGCGACCGTGATGAGTCACGAGATTGGCATAAAGTTATAGATGCGCGCATTTATCATCACTTTGATAACACCCCTTATTGGACGCAATATAAAAACACCTTTGAGACCGACACCCTTAAATGGTACGCCCAAGACTCAATGTCATTTGACGACTTAACTCTTAACCTAGGGGTTAAAAAGTACTTAGTAGACATAGAAAAGTATGACCATTATCAAAACGCCACCACAGCTAAAGTAAACAGTGATTCAGACCTTCTATTTAGTGGCGGTATTTTATATCAGTTAAACAGTAACACTGAGTTATTTACCAGCTACAGCGAAAACTTTGCCGCCATTAAAGATGGTGTGCTTGAGCGCGATAGCTCTGACTTGTCAGCTATTGAGCCAGAAACCGCAGAAAATATTGATTTAGGGGTGCGTTATGACAATAACGCACTTAAATTAACGGCAACGGCTTACTCAATTGAATTTGATAACCGTATTACCTTTATAGCGCCAGGTAGCGACACGGGTGGTATAGACTACACCATAGGTACTAACGGCTCGTACCTCAATGTGGGCGGTATTGAATCGAAAGGTTTAGAGCTATCAGCAAGTTATATGTTGAGCCCACAGTGGAATGTATATAGCTCATACACCAATAATAACTCTGAATATAAAGGCGATGCGCCAGGCTTTGAAGCTGGAGGCAAAGTAATTGATTCAGTAGATGATTTATTTGTGCTTTCAACCGATTATTACAGCGGTGATTTCCGCTTTGGTTTATCGGCTAAATACACTGGCGAGCGTGGCGATGTAGATAGCTATACCGTGGTTGATTTAAATGCAGGCTACGCAGCTGAAGTTAATGCTGGCCCCTTCAAAGCAATTGATATTGCTTTTGTGGTTTACAACATTACTGATGAAAGCTACCTAGCGGGCGGCACAGGTAATGGGAGTACTTACTTTATTGGCTCACCACGCACAGCAGCAGTTACATTAACGGCTACTTTTTAAACCTAATGTAACCTTATATAAGCCCATCATCGATGGGCTTTTTACTATATAAAGTTGATGAGAACACTATGAAAAGCATGATAAAAATAACCGGATTAAGTTTAATTTTATTGTTTAATAATGTGGCATTGGCTGCTCAACAAAATGTAGTGTTAGTCACCCTTGACGGCGTACGCTGGCAGGAAGTATTTAATGGTGCCGATAAAAACCTGCTCAATAATAAAGAATTTGTTAAGCAACCAGCACAGTTAAGCAATGAATTTTGGGATGAAAGGGTGCAACAGCGCCAGCAATTATTAATGCCGTTTTTAACACAAACGATTGCCACTCAAGGCGTAATTATGGGCGACAGAGCAAACGGCTCAGCGATGTCAGTGAGTAATCCATGGTATTTTTCATACCCTGGTTATAACGAAATTCTTACCGGCGAAGTGGATGAAAACATTAACAGTAACGATAAAGTATTTAATCCAAATAAAACCATTTTAGAGCGATTAGATGCGCAGCCTGAATTTAAAAACAGCACGGCTTTATTTGGTAGCTGGGATGTGTTTCCTTACATTGTAAATACTAAGCGTAGTCATGTGTATGTAAACGCAGGATTTATGCCTATTGCCGATGATTTATTTGCCGATGCCCCCCTGTTAAACGCATTACAAACAGAAATCCCCAGCCCATGGCACAATGTGCGGCTTGATAGTTTTACCTATCGATTTGCTAAAGCCTATATGCTGGCGAAAAAGCCAAGATTATTGGTTATTAGCTTAGGAGAAACTGACGACTTTGCTCACGATGGCCATTACGATGCTTACTTAAAGTCGGCCAAACAAAGCGATGCATTTTTAAAAGATTTATGGCAAACCATTCAAAGCACAGCAGGTTATAAAAATAATACTACGTTAATTGTTACTACCGATCATGGCCGTGGCAGCTACGCAAACGATTGGCAACATCACAGCTCTAAACGGGCACTAGCGAAGTCGGAGCAGGGTAAAAAGGCATTTCCTGAGGGAATTATTGGCTCAGAGCATATTTGGCTTGCTGCCATTGGCCCTACAATTAAAGGTAATGGCTTAATAAAAACCGATAATGAGCTTAAACAAGCGCAAATTGCCGCCACCGTTTTAAAAGCACTTGGGCAAAACCCAAACACGA
Source organism: Pseudoalteromonas sp. APC 3694 (assembly GCF_030407565.1). Classification (NCBI taxonomy): domain Bacteria; kingdom Pseudomonadati; phylum Pseudomonadota; class Gammaproteobacteria; order Alteromonadales; family Pseudoalteromonadaceae; genus Pseudoalteromonas; species Pseudoalteromonas sp. APC 3694. The sequence goes on along the minus strand of NZ_JASDDE010000005.1, from coordinate 44,614 downwards.
TTAACCCTAATATGGCACCGGCTATTAACGAGATTTTAAAATGAAACAGTTACTAAAAACTTTTAATCATTCAGCGCTGTTACTTGCTTTTGTTATTAGTGGTGGCGCAATGGCTGCGCCGTCTAAAATATTGTTTGGCTCGTGTGGGCATCAAGATAAAGACATCCCCATCTTTAATGCGATTAACAAAGAGCAGGGTGATTTATTTATATTTTTAGGCGATAACATTTATGGCGATACTAACGACATGGCCGTGCTTAAAAATAAATACCAACGATTAGGGGCAAAGCCTGGCTTTAAAACCTTAAAAGCAAATACACCCCTAATAGCCATGTGGGACGATCACGACTATGGTCAAAACGATGCGGGTAAAGAGTATCCGCAAAAAGAAGCATCACGGCAAATTATGCTCGATTTTTGGCAAGAACCTGCTAATTCAAAACGCCGTACCCGCCCTGACGGCATTTATACCTCGTACATGTATGGCGAAGGCGAGCAAACCGTGCAGGTGATCATGCCTGACTTACGCTTTAATCGCGATAAGCTTAATTCAGTGAGCGAACTTGAGTATTTTACAAAGCGTAAAGCAAATAACCAAGGACCGTACAGTCCAACCGAAGTAAAAGGCGCGTCTATGCTTGGAGAGGCGCAGTGGCAATGGCTTGAAGCCGAACTTAAAAAGCCAGCAGCGATTAAACTAATTGCATCAAGCTTGCAGTTACTGCCTGATTTTACTGGCTGGGAATCGTGGGCAAATTTTCCAGAGGATAGAAACCGTTTATTTTCGTTAATAAAAAAACACCACGTAAATGGCGTGGTGATCATCAGCGGCGATACTCATTGGGGGGAAATTTCAAGGTATCAACACAATCTTGATTACCCACTCTTTGAAATGACCAGCTCAGGCCTGACTGAAAAATGGAAAGACGTTAGCCCAAATAAACATCGTGTCGGTGATTACACGCATAATGTTAACTATGGCGATTTAACCATTGATTGGCAGCAAGCAGATCCAGGCTTGTCACTTAAGCTCAAAGGCATTGATGGTAACGTAATAATGCAAAGTGACTTTAGCTTATCTAGCATAAGCCCATACCAATAGTTGGTTTAATATAAAAACGCACAGTGACTAAAGTGAGTCCTGTGCGTTTAAAAAATCAGCTAGCTACTGGCTAACATGCTGATTTATTAACGCCAATTCCTCCTTAGCGCTACCGCTTAAATTGAAAATACCTTACACTGGCTTTATCTCAAGTAAGGCTGGTATCGTATGCTCAATATTATTCAATCAAACCGTATGGAAGCCCTGCAAGCGCAGTTTCATCAACTGTTAAAGGTAAACCCGTTGCAAAGCCCATTTGATAAAGAAGTGGTGTTAGTGCAATCGCCGGGTATGTCGCAGTGGCTAAAAATTGGTTTAAGTGAAAATTTAGGCGTGGCTGCGCAGGTAGACTTTCCGCTGCCGTCGAGCTTTATTTGGCAGTTGTACCAGCAACTATTGCCAAACGTGCCTAAAGAGTCGGCGTTTAATAAACCGAACCTTGCTTGGAAACTGTTTGCAATTTTACCTACTTGTATTGACGAGCCACTGTATTTACCCCTAAAAACTTATTTAGAGGGGGATATTGACGGCCAAAAAACCTTTGCCCTATGTGAAAAAATAGCCGATGTGTACGACCAATATTTAATGTATCGCCCCCATTGGATAGCCACTTGGGATAGCGGTGTTGATACGCTTGACGATGTAGATATCAGCATTGCTCCTTGGCAACCCGATTTATGGCGCCGCCTTGTCAAATTAAGTAAAACACTTGGGCAAAGCCAATTTCACCGCGCCAACATGCAAGGACAATTACTCAGCGCCCTTGAGAGTATGGATAGCAGCTTATTGCCAAAGCGTATTAGCCTATTTGGTATATCTGCGATTGCCAGCTCACAGCTTGACGTGTTTGAAGCCTTGAGTAAAAAAACTGAGGTGTTTTTATTCTTTTTTAACCCCAGCGAGCATTATTGGGGCGATATAATCGATGAAAAAACAGCGGCTAAAATAAACGCTAAATACGCCAAAATGCCGCTGGTGGAAGCGCAGCAAAAAAAGCAAACGAATCCTGATGAAGAATACTATTTTATTGGTAATCCGTTGTTGTCGTCGTGGGGTAAACTCGGCCGCGATTATTTTGAGCAACTGGTGCAGCTTGATGCCCGTTGGATTGATGGTTTTATTGATGCGTTTGACGATACCTTACTTGGGCAAGTGCAAAGTGAAATATACCAACTTGCCTTTAAAGGTGAATCGCTTACCGATAACAAAGAATGGTTTATAAACGATGAGGGTAAACTGCCCATAAGTGCACACGATACCAGCATTACGTTAAGTGACTGCCACACGCCATTAAGGGAAGTCGAGCGCCTGCACGACTACTTACTCAATTTGTTTAATCAAAACCCAACGCTTACCCCCAAAGACATCATTGTGATGATGCCTGATGTAGGTATTTATAGCCCTTACATTGAGGCCGTTTTTGGTGGTGCGCAGGGCAGCCGATTTATACCATACGCCCTTGCCGATTTAGCCATAGAGCAAGAAAAACCAGTACTGAGCTCGTTTGCCAGTTTAGCTAATTTACCGTTTTCGCGCTTTGGCGTGTCGGATATTCTTGATTTATTACAGGTTACGCAAATTGCCGAAAAATTTGGCCTAGAGGCCCATGAATACGAGCAAATACATTATTGGCTTGAGCGAGTAGGGGTAAAGTGGGGTGTAAACGCTGAGCATAAACAAAGCTTTGATTTACCCGCCATTGATTTAAATACCTGGCAACATGGCTTGAACCGCTTATTACTGGGGATTGCCATGCGCGATGAACAGTGCCCATTTAATGGTATTTACAGCGCCGATGAAGTAGAAGGTATGGCGCTTGATACACTCAATAAGCTGGTGCATTTTATTGATGTGCTTCAAGACTTTAAAGCGAAACTCACCCCAGATGATACGCTTACCAATAAAGCCCATATATTATGTGAATTACTCAATGCTGTGTATGAGAGCGAAAGCGATGATAGCTGGGATTTATTAGTGCTGCAAAAGGTGCTCGAAGACATTGCGAAGCACCACGACAACGGCGACTACAGTAAAGCCGTTTCGCAGCGCATAGTGAGCTATCTAATCAAGCAAGGTATACAAGAAAAAGGTGTCGGCCAGCGCTTTTTAGTGGGGCAGGTGAATTTTTGTACGTTAATGCCAATGCGTGCCGTGCCGTTTAAGGTGGTGTGTATGCTAGGCTTGAATGATGCCGATTACCCACGTACCGTGCAGCCTATCGGATTTGATTTAGTGCCGTATTCTAAAAAGCAAAAAGGTGACCGTTCACGTAAACTCGATGACCGCTACCTCTTTTTAGAAGCGCTTCTTAGTGCCCGAGATAATTTATATATGAGCTACATTGGCCGCTCGTGTTTTGACAACCAGCCGCGCATGCCATCAACACTTGTCAGTGAATTGTTAGAATACATAGGTCGCAGCTTTAAACTTAGCGAACCCAGTGATAAACCCTTGCCAGATTGTCTTATTAGCCAACAACATTTACAACCTTTTAATAGTCATTATTATTTGCCAGCTAGCGCTGAACAGGCAGGGCTTAACAACCACAGCTATAACCCAATTTGGCTGCCTAGCGAGGCCATTGAGCCAAAAGCAATCACTGCGCTTGATGTAACGCCTCCAGAGCTGCTTGATCTTGATATGTTTATTCGCAGTGTGTGCCACGCCCAAGAGAGCTTTTATCAGCAAAGCCTAGGGTTACGTTTGCCGCAATTTAACGATATAGCCAAAGATGAAGAACCGTTTAGCTTAGATGCGCTGCGCCGTTATTTTTACCTTGATGAAATACTTGAAGCTAATATTAACGATACACCACTGAGTACCGAACAAATACTGCAGCGCGGTGAGTTGCCGCAAGCCCATGTTGGCAGCTTAATTTATGAGAGCATGCAACATCGCGTTGATGCGCTTGCAGGGCAAGTAAAACAACAAATAAAAGCGGGTAAAAGCGAACCGATAGAAGTGTTACTTGCGCTTGAAAATACCACTATTGAAGGCTGGCTAAACCATGTGTATATGCAAAAACAAGTGTTTTATCGCAGTGCCAGTATTAAAGCTAAAGATTTAATTAAAGGCTTTATTTATCATCTTGCTGCACAAAGCATGCAACAAGAGGTTGAAACTTTATTACTGGGTTTAGATAAACAAATTAGCTTTGCCCCTATGAGTAAAGCCAATGCCGACTTGCTGCTTGCAGATTGGTTTGAACTATATAAAGCATTGCGAAACGCGCCGGTGGCGTTTTTTCCGGTGAGTGGTTACGAATATGTGAAAAGCGGTGGCGATATGGCAAAAGCTAACAGTAAATTTAGCCCACAGTATATTGGCCGAGGTGAAGGGGAAAACCCTTATATTCGTCTCACGGTGCAATCGCTCAATGATTGCCAAGAGGAGTTTATACAATGGAGCGAAAAATTACTCGCCCCGTTATTTGAGCACGCCAAGGAGAGTGACTATGCAAGCGCTTAACCCACTCACTATGCCATTAAAGGGCCAAAGTTTGATAGAAGCCAGTGCTGGCACAGGTAAAACCTACACGATCACGGGTTTGTATTTGCGCTATTTATTGGGCATGCAAATACCTGGTGAGTTGAATACGCCATTGAGTGTTGAGCAAATTTTGGTAGTAACCTTTACCGATGCCGCCACGCAAGAAATTAAAGACCGCGTTCGTAGCCGTATTATTGCCGCGCGTGATGCGTTACTTGGGCAAGTACCTAATGATGAGCTAATTGAGGGTGTAATAGCAGGCGTTGATGACAAGCACCGTGCATTTGACTTACTCGATGCCGCAGCTAAATCAATGGACGAGGCGGCTATTTTTACCATTCATGGTTTTTGTCAGCGGATGCTAAAACAACATGCGTTTGAATCTGGTGTAGCATTTAACTTAGAGTTTATTTTAGATGAGCGCGAGATACTGCTTGAGACCATAAAAGATTTTTGGCGCGCGTTTGTCTACCCGCTTAATAAGCAAAAAACAAATGCGATTTTAGAGGTGTTTGCCGCACCCGAATCATTATTTAGCCAAGTAAGCAGTATTTTAAATAAAGCCAACGCCGAAATAACACCGCAAGTAAATTTAGAGGATGTGTGGCAAGCCCGAGATGAATACTTGGAGCTTGTACCCGCCTTTAAAAAAGCGTGCCTAGAGCAAGAGTTTATTGGTGCTGTGAAAGCATCCGATTTAAGTGGCTCAAAAACACCCGGGCGAAAAGGCAGTTTAGCGGCGCTTGAAGCATTTTGCTTAGGCAATGATGACTTTTTTGAATTTGGTACTAACAAATATTCGTTTGAGGTATGGAGCAGCGAGAATTTAAGTAATACCGCTAATTATAAAAAAAATGGCACATTACTGACTCATCCACTTATTAGCCAATTCGATACCTTAGCCGCACTTAACAATACCATTAAACAAGGGCTAAAAATTGCGATAGTGCAATATGCGGCAAGTTGGGTAAAAGCGGCCATAGTTAAGCGCAAACAAGAGCAAAGCGTGATCACCCCTGATGACCTACTCACTAATTTACATACGGCCCTTAATAGTGAGCAGGGTGACGTATTGTCGCAAAAAATTGCGCAGTTATTTCCGGTGGCAATGATTGATGAGTTTCAAGACACCGACCCTATTCAGTACGGTATTTTTAGTAAAATTTATGCTCAAAGCAATACCACTTTAGCCATGATAGGCGATCCCAAACAAGCTATTTATGGCTTTAGGGGCGCAGATATATTCACCTACATTGGTGCCAAAGAGGCCGTAGAGCAGTCGCAACAATTTACCCTAGGCACTAATTTTCGCTCCAGCAGCGATATCGTCAACAGCGTAAATAGCTTGTTTAGTAAATACGACAACAGCTTTATTTATAACGATGCCATTCCTTTTAATAAAGTGAAAGCCAAGGGTAAAAAAGCCGAAGATACATTTTTAATTGCTGGCAAACCGGCCATCGCCTTTGAGTTTAATGTGTTTGTAGATGAAGCCGGCGATGAAAAAGGCAAACCGACCAGTAAAGGCTTAGGGCAAGCTCATTTAGCCACCCATTTTGCCAATAAAATTGTTACTTTACTTGAGCAGGCAAACCAAGGAATAGCCTGTATTGGCAGTACGCCGGTAAGCGCTGCTGATATTTGTATTTTGGTGCGCGACCGCGTTGAAGCGCAAATAATGAAGCAGGCCTTGAGCAAAGCCAATATTGCCAGCGTGTATTTGTCTCGTGATAGTGTATTTAGCCAAGAGCTAAGTCACCATTTACTCAACTTTTTAACCGCATTGCACGGCCAGTACGACGAGTCGCTACTACGTGGTGTACTCGCAGGGCCATTATTCTGTTTAAGTTATAACGATATTTTTGCTTTGGCCGATGATGAAAATGCATGGCAAGAACACTTAAACTTTTTTGCCCAACTTAGCCATATTTGGCACAAGCAAGGGGCTATGGCCATGCTTGAGCGCTTACTGAGTCATAATCAACTCAGTGCCAAATGGCAAGGCTTGGGCTATAACGTAGAACGTTGGCTTACCGACTTTAGACACCTTGGCGAAATACTGCAGCAAAAACAAATAGAGCTTGAAGGGACACTTCGTTTGTTGCGTTGGTTTGCGCAAAAGGTGAGCCAACAAGATGGCGAAACTGTGCAAGTACGTTTAGAGAGCGACGCAAATTTGGTTAAAATTGTCACTATGCATGCCTCAAAGGGGCTTGAATATCCATTGGTATTTATGCCCTTTGCCAGTGGCTATCGTGAAACTAAAGACGCGCTTTATCACCATAACGGCAAGTTAATTTTTGATTTAAGTAAAGACGAAGACGCCTTGCAACAAGCAGAGCAAGAGCGCCTAGCCGAAGATTTACGCCTATTGTATGTCGCACTGACCCGTGCAGTGCATTTTTGTGCCTTGGGTGTATATAATATCGGGCAAGGGCAAAGTAGCCGCTTAGCGATTCAAAGTAGTGCGCTTGGGCATGTGTTGTTCTCAGGGTTAGCGTTAACCAGCAGCCAAACATGGCGCACTCATTTAAGTGAGTTTTGTGATGCCAATGATTCGATGGAATATCTGCAATTTACCTCGGGTGAATTACTCGAGCAGGGCATACTTCGCTTTAATAATGAACACGTTGAAAAGCAGGCGTTGAGTATTAATACTGTAACCACGCAGATTGAACGCGATTGGCGGGCAACCAGTTTTAGTGCCTTGAGCTTTAAAAAGCATACTGACCAACTGGCACCTGGGCGCAGCGATGAAGATCATCAAAAAGATGAGTTTGCGGTGCAACAAGATGAACTTCTCTCACCGTATAGTTTTCCAAAAGGTGCAAAACCAGGAAGTTGCTTACACGAAATATTCGAGCAACTTGATTTTACCAGCCCGCTTGTTCACCCCTCAAATCCAGAGCAAAACTTATCGGCAGTAATTAAACGTGCCTTTGAAAAATACCATATTGATGAGCAATGGCAGCAAATTACCGAGCAATGGATACTCGATGCGCTTAATTGCCCGTTAAATAGTGAAAATAATTTAAGCTTGAGTCAATTATCACCGAGAGATTGTCTTGTTGAAATGGAGTTTAACTTACCGCTTGCTAGCCTAAGTGCGCCTAAACTCAACGAAATGCTGATTAAACACTTTGGTTTTAGCCAAAGCAAACTTGAATTTGCCCATGTAAAAGGCTTATTAAAAGGCTTTATAGATTTAATTTTTTGCTACCAAGGCAAGTATTATATTTTAGATTATAAATCGAATTATTTGGGCAGTATCCCCGCAGATTATGAGCCAGAGCAGCTTGAGCAAGCCATGACCAGCCACCAATATCATTTACAGTATTTAATTTATACCGTAGCGCTGCATCGATTACTTAAACAACGTATTCCTGACTATGCCATAGAGACGCATTTAGGCGGCGTGTATTATACCTTTTTACGCGGTATGCCAGCGGGTGAAGGGGTGTACTTTAAACAGTTAAGTACAGAGCAAGTTATTATTTTAGATGGTTTGTTTAGCCAAGGAGCGATGCTATGAGTGATTTAAACCAACACCCCGGTTTGTTTGATGACGTTGACGACGCGCCTGTTGATGAGTCGTCGTTACTCAATGAACAACCAGCAGACTCTGTAACTCAAACACCGAAAGTTGTGCCGCTGCTTAGCTATTTAACTGAGCAGCATCGCGTACGTGTTGTGGATGTAAAGCTGGCCGAATTACTCAGTGGTAACAATACTGAGCATGATCATGACGAATTATTTTATATTATTTTAATGCTGTGTTTATCGCAGCAAAGCCAGCATAGTTGTTTAACTCTAACAGAGGTTGATTGGACTAATCCGTTTAATTTACGCCAAAGCGACTTTACTAAATTAGAAGGCACCGTACCTGACACTCTCACCCCATTTAGTGACGATTTTACGACTGAGGCAGCAATAAGTTACTTACACGCGCATCACAGTGTGGGGGATCACAAGCCGCTGCAATTGTTTAATCAGCGGTTGTATTTTACGCGTTTAGCAGGGTATGAGCAAACTTTAGCGCAGCGATTACTGGCAATGAGTGAGCGACAACTCAATATTGATGATGCAGTCCTTACTGAGTTATTAACACGCTACTTTCCTGATAATCCAACGCTTGATATTGATTGGCAAAAGGTCGCTTGTGCCATTGCTGCAACAAAGGGCTTTAGTGTGATCACAGGCGGGCCTGGCACAGGTAAAACCACCACGGTGACAAAGCTGTTAGCCATTTTACAGTCGTTATATCAGGCTGCACCATTGAGCATAAAATTAGTGGCACCCACCGGTAAAGCAGCGGCGCGACTAACCGAGTCAATTTTAGGGGCTAAAAATAAGCTCACAGAAATACCGGATGATATTAATTCGTTGATCCCGCAAAGTGCGCAAACCATTCATCGGTTGTTGGGAGTTAAGCCATTTACCAATAAATTTCGGCACGATAAAAGCAATCCGCTGCATGTTGATGTATTGATTATTGATGAGGCCAGTATGGTCGACTTATCACTTATGGCTAAATTAATCGAGGCTTTGCCAGATCATGCCCGATTGATTTTACTCGGTGATAAAGACCAACTTGCCTCGGTTGATACTGGCAGCGTAATGAGTGATTTATGCCAAGGGTTAGTGCTTGGGCAAACACCGCGTTATTCAAAAGCACGCTGTGAGCAATTAAATAAGGTGTGTTTTAATGGCACCGCTAAACTTGGCGCGCAAAATCAGAGTGAGTTTAAACTGGCTGATTGCATTGCCTTTTTACAACATAGTTATCGCTTTGATGCCAAAAGTGGCATAGGCCAATTGGCTTTGGCTGTTAATACCAATGATCGGGGTATTTTAAATTACGTTGAACAACAAAGTACGCAAGGGCATTTTAGCGATGTGATTTTAGACTACGATTTTGTCTCTACACCGATTGAAAAGCTTATAAACAGCGCGGCAAGTCACTACGGTGATTATTTAACACTGATTGCCCAAGGAGCTAGTGTTGCCAAAGTGCATGAGGCTTTTGCCCGCTATCAATTACTTGCAGCAGTGCGTGAAGGCGATTACGGCGTTAATAGTTTAAATCAACGTATTGAGCGGGTATTGCAACAGCAAGGGTTAATTAGCGTTAACCCTAATCAGCGGCATTACACGGGTATGCCTATTATGATTAGCCAAAACGATTATCAACTTAAACTTTTTAACGGTGATATAGGTATTTTAATGCCTGATGATAGTAGCCAACTCAAAGCACTGTTTATTGATGAGCAGGGTAATGAACGTGCATTTTCACCTGCACGACTCCCAGCGCACGATAAAGTGTATGTTATGACCATTCATAAATCGCAAGGCTCAGAGTTTAGTTACACTGCTATGGTATTGCCACCACTTAAGCATGCGAGCGTCGGTATTAATCGGCAATTAGTGTATACCGGTATTACCCGCGCAAAGCAGACCTTTGAGCTGGTAGCAGATAAAAAAGTGCTGCAACTGGCGATGGGTAAAAGTGTGTCACGGGCATCAGGACTCTATGAGCGATTAGTGTAACGCAATGCTTATACTAATCGTTTATTTTTGGAGTTCGTTTTCTAAATAGGTTGGGCTGCCAGCCAAAATGGAGCGCGCCCAATCTTAAAAAAACACTGACCAACAGCGAACCAAGAATGCACCATAAATAAGGGGCTTCTAATAAAAATAGCGCGGCATAGGTCAAGCCTCCTGCAAAACAGGCGGTGGAGTAGAGCTCTTCTCGCATCACCAACGGCACTTCTCGACAGATCACGTCGCGTATTAAGCCACCAAATATCCCCGTAGTCATGCCCATTGTAAGTGCAACCATCATGGTGGTGCCTTCAATTAATGCTTTTTCAATACCGACCACATTAAAGATAGCCATACCAATCGCATCAACCAACAACATGTAATAGTTAGACACATCGGGTAAGTGGCGAATAAACATAACAGTGACAAAAATAGCGCCATAGGTGGCATATAAAAAATCTGGGTTGGCTATCCAAAAAACGGGTTGGTTAAGAAGTATATCTCTGAGCGTGCCACCGCCTAACGCGGTGACTGAGCCAACAACCACCACTCCAAATCCGCCAATATCTTTATCATGGCCTAATAACGCACCTGAAATTGCAAAAAAAGCCACACCAATTAAGCTTAAAAAATTAAAATATTCTGCTGTCATTAAGGTGTCCTTACCTGATTGAGAATTTATATAATTAAAGGTAAGCGAAAGGGGATTTATATTAGCTGAATAACACTAGGGTCTGTTTACCTTTCAAGGTTGAATTTGCATCAGTCTGCTTGGTATTAAAGCAAGGCAGAGCCTGTGTGGTGTGGTTATTCCCCATAAATAGGCGATAACGCAGCATCAATGCCAAACAGGCGCTGCCCGAAGGGTTCTGCCTAGGGGCGATTTACTCTTTGTTGCCTACATGGATGTAGGTAAGGGGCGTGAGCAGGACGCGGAAGCTTTGCTCGGTTTTTACATAGTCCACTAGGTTACAAACCTCGCGTCGTGATTAAACCGCCCCTAGCTTGAACAAATATTAATCCGCAAAGGTCAACAGACCCTAGCTTTACAAGCACAAGGTTATTACCCCTGTGCTTGTTACGTTGAGTTGTTATTGTAAGTAGTCAACAACCAGTTGAGATAATGATTCTACGCCGAGTTGTAAGGCGCTTTCGTCAACATAAAACTGAGGTGAATGATTACTTGCTGCCGTTTTAGCGTTTTGATCTTTTGGAGTGACGCCTAAAAAGTAAAATAGCCCAGGGGTTTCAAGCGCATAATAACTAAAGTCTTCTGCGCCGGTAATTAAATCGGTGGTAATAATGTTGTCAGCACCAGCAATACGGGCAAGCGTTGGGGTCATTTTTTGGGTGAGTGCTACATTGTTTACTGTGACAGGGTAGCCGTGATCTATATGCACATCGGCTTTAGCACCAGCGGATTCGGCAACCAGCTCAGCGGTTTTAGCTAAACGTTTTTTAATATCGGCGCGCATAGTTTGATCAAAGGTTCTAATGGTACCAATCAGCTCTACATTATCAGGGATTATATTTGAGCGTATGCCGCCATTAATTGCGCCAAACGAAATGACTGAAGGTGCTTTAGTTACATCAACTTGGCGAGAGGCGATTGTTTGAGTTGCCATTATAATTTGTGATGAAGCAACAATTGGGTCTACGCCATTCCATGGACGCGAACCATGTGTTTGACGCCCCGTTACGTTAATTGTGAAAGAATCTTCACTGGCCATTAGTGGCCCTTCACGAAAGCCAATTTGCCCTGTATTGAGTGAGCTGGTGACATGTAAACCAAACACGGCCTCAGGCTTTTGCTTAAATAAGCCTTCTTTTAACATCAGCTCAGCGCCACCTTCTTCGCCCTCGGGGGCACCTTCTTCAGCCGGTTGAAATACAAACAGTACTTCGCCCGCTAACTGATCTTTTATTTTTACCAGTGACTCTGCCACGGCCATTAAAATAGCAACATGAGTGTCGTGCCCGCAGGCATGCATAACGCCTACTTCATTGCCTCGATAGGTTGATGTTTGTTTAGAGGCAAAGGGTAAATCAATTTGTTCGGTAACCGGTAAAGCATCCATATCAGCACGCAATGCGATTAAAGGGCCTTTTTTACCGCCGCTTAATTTAGCCACAACTCCGGTATGCGCAACACCCGTTTGTACTTCAAGACCCAGTGATTTTAAATGTTCAGTAATGTACTTGGCGGTTTCAAATTCGCGATTACTCAGCTCTGGATATTGATGTAAGTGACGACGCCATGTAATGACTTTTTCACTCACACTTTGTGTTGCTTTTTCAAGTTGGGTGTTAACACTCGCGGCAAAACTAGGGGCGGAAATGGCGGTTAATAAAAAGCCACCACATATTATTTTTTTTATCATTATGATTCCTTGGTTGTTCGTATGTAACTAACTTACGCTATTACGCTGATAAAAAGTAGTGCCGTGCGATAGTTAACAAAAAAGTGCACGGTGTTTTCAATGGCGGTTTATAAAGCCCATAAACTGTTTCAAATAGCACAATAGTTTAGCGCTTTTGTCGTATTTTAACGCAGATATTTAGCCTTAATAGCGAAAATGATAACAAAATGTTGCACTTTTTAACTTTGTTCCCAATACTGGTCAATGCGTTGCTTTTACCATGCACCGACAACAGCGTGTAACAAGCTAAGCATAATAAAAATATTGAATCAGTTAAGGATTAATATGAACAACACACACATATTTAAACGCGTATCTTTATTTGCAGCAGCATTAAGCCTGCTAATGAGTTTTTCTGCGCTCAGTAAAGAGTATAAGGTAATTTTAATTCATGGCTTACAGGTATCACAACTTACCAATAGAGCAGCCATTGATGTGGTAAGCGATGGACAAAGCTATTGGCAGTCTTACTGGGTGAACCGCGCAGATGAGCGCATCGATTGGCCTGCATATGAACGAATAGAAGGAAAAATCACCACCGATTGGGTATGGCCTAAACTACAGCAAATTTCTCGCTCAAATCTATGCGAGCCAGGCTGTGTATTTGTGACTCATTCAACCGGTGACTTAGTTGCCCGATATATTATAGATAACCAAGAAAACTGGCTTGCAAATTCCGGATTACAGCCGCTTAATATTATTGCCACCTTTGATTTAGCCGGTGCTGGTGGCGGCAGTGAATTGGCCGACTTAGCGGTGAGTACATTAACAGGCGCATCGTGGAATTTTGCTGTAGATGCCGCGCTAACGTGGTGGTTAGGCAGTGAAGTTAATGAGGCGGTAGGCGTATTGCACGATTTAAAAGTAAATAATGCACGCAGAATTGCGCCATTACCTGATGCACGCACACCTCGTTTACGTTTTGTAGCCGATGGTAATGCTTACTTAGGTTTAACGGCTGGATTTTTACGCGGTAATGACGACTCGGTAGTGGCTACTCACTCATCATGTGGTGCAAGCTCGGTAAACTCATTTGGTAGCTGTAGCACCAATATTGACACTAATGGGCGTTTAAAATCGCAAGGTGATGCTGTTAATAGTTTTATGCCATATCATTATCCATTAATGATGACTAACAGTTACAGCCATAATGAGATTCAACAAGCGCAGCGCCAAGGAAATGTAACGATTGCGATGAATAACATTATGGTAGCTGGCGACACGCTAGGGTTTGAAACCGTAGATGAAACCACAGGTAGTTGGTTTTGGAAGAAACAATATCGTTATGTAAAAGACTCAGATAATTTGAGTGCATCGGCACTTATATATAATGTGATCCCGTAATATAAGCATACTTAAAACATCGTGTAGTATACGTACTACACGTTTTATATAGGATAACTAACCGATGAAAAAGTCCTACGTGATTGGCTTTGCTATCAGCATGGGCCTACTTATGTGGTTTTTAATTGATGAGGGTCATGCAAGTTACCCCCTAAAACAAGCCCCTCTCAATGATAAAAAGCCGATATCGACACCTCCAGCTCAGCAGCGCACGCTAAGCCAACCTGTGATAAAGGCAACAACAAAAACCAGCTCAGTAACTCAGTCAGCATTTGATGAAGACTTAGCCAAAGCGGCATCGGCGGTGGCACAACAGTATCAACAAAGTTTGGCGTTTCCGCCTTATTCACAACCATTAACGGTATATGATGAGGACAGACTTAAGCCAAATCAGTTCTTTCCTGTTAGCAGCCCAGTGGGTGAGCAAGGCGGGGAGTTAACAGTGAGCTTGTCTCAATATCGGTATGTGTATCCACAAGCTATAGAGCTAACCGTAAGCGCCCCAAATTTAGGTAAGGCGGTAGTAACACTCAGTAATACAGACACCAAAAAGTCGCTAAAAACGCAAAGTGGTGTGGCTCGTCAAAACGAGCTGGCAATGACATTTAAAGGTGAAGAAGACTATCCACGTAATTTACAATTATTAGTTGAAGCCGATATCGCGGGTAAAATAGTCCCGGTGGTGGCACAAATACACTATATGCCGCCTAGTGCAACCTTAACTGGTTTTGAAAACGCCTATCCACGTAATGAAAACATGATAGTACCGGCCAATTTAACAGTTATAAAAAGTGGCTTATACCGTTTAAGAGCTAACTTATACAGTGGAACTTCGCCATTAGCACATTTAGTTGCTAAAGCACGTTTAAATGAGGGCAGTCAGCAAATTGACTTTAAAGCGCATTGGTCTGTTTTGCCCAAGCAAACGGGCGGCTTACGGTTAAGCGATTTTGTTGTTGAGCGTATGTCGCCAAGCCCAGGTGAGCTTAACAGTTTTGGTGAAAGTGAAATTAGCGAGTTTACTATTGAAGATTTTGCTTACGACAGCTTACAACAGTTGCCTTATCAGGCAAACAAACAAGAAATGCAGAGTTTAGAGTTTTTACAAGGATTAGCTGCTGGTCAGTAGCAGCATAGAACAAAGTGAAGGGTTTGCATTACTGCAAACCCTTAAAAATTAGCTTAAATTAATGGTAACCACGTCGGCTTGGTTTGTTTCATCTTGTTCATGATTAATTGGCGCTTTTGGAATATCTGGCTTATCGAGCGCGATATCGCCCCCATCAATAACGTCACCCGTTTGCAAGTTGGTAAAATCAAATAATTGATTATCAGCTAAGTGTGAAGGCACAACGTTTTGCATGGCGGTGAAAATACTCTCTATACGGCCTGGGTGCTCTTTATTCCATTGCTCTAGCATATTTTTAGTGTGTTTACGCTGTAAGTTTTCTTGTGAGCCACATAAATTACACGGAATAATAGGGTAGCCTTGGCTGAACGCATATTTGCTTATATCGGCTTCTTTACAATATGCCAGTGGGCGAATAACCATATGCTCACCGTTATCGCTCATTAGTTTAGCCGGCATACTTTTTAGTTTTCCGCCATAAAACATATTTAAAAACAAGGTTTCTATCATATCATCGCGGTGATGACCCAGTGCAATTTTAGTCGCACCTAACTCTTTAGCAGTGCGATATAAAATACCGCGGCGCAAGCGAGAGCAAAGCGAGCAGGTTGTTTTACCCTCAGGAATAATATCAGTTACAATACTGTAGGTATCTTCTTCTACAATTTTGTATTCAATATTTAAATTATCAAGATACTCAGGAAGCACATGCTCAGGAAAACCAGGTTGTTTTTGGTCGAGATTTACTGCAAATAAATCAAACTTGATAGGTGCAACACGTTGTAAATGTTGCAACATGTCGAGCATAGTGTAACTGTCTTTGCCACCCGATAAGCACACCATAATACGGTCACCTTCTTCAATCATGTTAAAGTCCATGACAGCTTGACCTGTGAGGCGGCGTAAACGCTTTTGAAGCTTATTTAAGTTGTATTGAGCTTTGGCTTGAGCAGAATGAGACACTACGCCCCCTTATAAAATAGTACGGCAAAATTAATTGCTAAAAATAAAGGGGCGTATTATAAGTCATATGTAATATGGGAGCTACTGCAAACGCTAACTTTCTGCAAGCGGGCTTACGTACCCATCAGGTTTAAGTGCAAGTACATCACAATCAAGGCTGTCAATAACATGCTCAGCAGTGTTGCCTACTAAGGCAGCGCTTAAGCCAGTCCGTCCGACCGTGCCAATAACCACTAATTCGCTGTTTAAGCGTTTTGCAACATCCGGTATCACATCTTCTGGCAATCCCTCTTCAATAAAGCATTGTTCAGAGGTTAGGTTAAACTCACTAGCGAGTTCATTGGTTGATTCAATATGATGTTTTTTAACTGATTCGTTATATAACCCTGGGTTAAACTCAGGGATCTCTATGGCTATATTAACCGGTGTAGCAGGGTATGCATTGACTAAGTTAAGTTTAGCATTAGCCAGTTCACATAAAAATTGTGCATCTTTAATTATGCGTTTATTCAGTGACAGGTGCTGATCATTTTCACTGACTGCATTAACAGCCGCTAAAATATTCCCATGTGCTGGCCACGCCATATCTTTTACAAATAATACAGGGGTTGGGCATTTTCTGACTAAGTGCCAGTCTGTTGGTGTGAAAATAACCGCTTTAAGCGCACCATGCTGATGAGTACCTTTGATCACTAGGTCATATTTATCATTAATAACGGTATTAATAATGGCTTCGTAAGGGCGGTTATGCCAAATGACTTGGGTATTAATATTAATGTTTTGATAAGGAGAGACAAGATCTTTTAACCATAGTTCGCGATCTTTTAACACCGCTTTACGCATTGCTTCACGTTCATCACCAGAGAGCATAGTAGTCATTTCGTAAGAGAAATCGTACACCGTCATAAAGGCGGTAATGCTAGCCCCTGATTTTTTGGCTAAATCTATTGAACGCGCGAGGGCATTTTGATCGTCTTTAGTTGGGTCAATAACCGCGATAATACGTTTAATCGTTTCCATTGTGCTACTCCATTCACTTAACAGTTATACCTTGAGTGTAACGCAAATACACAACAGTTAAAGGGGTAGCACTAATATTCTTGTTCTATATCAAGAAATAAAGCTTCTCTAATTTTGAAACCCTTACCCTGCATGAACGTGTGTAGAGCTTTACAAAATTTAATTATTTTCAGGCTTTATTAAAGTGTTGTCTTCCACAGTGAATCCACTCGTTTTTTTCACAAAGTCTACTTCGGGTAGTAAGTTATAAACATTATCTTTGATTGTAGAAAATAGATAACTCTTTCCACCTCTAGTAAATAAATTAATAAGATACCAATATTTTTTTTCAGGATAAACAGTCATATCAACGTCAATAAAGTGATTGTTATTGATATAAATGCCTCTTACGTATTTGTCATCTATTAGCTCGCTGGTTACATCTGACTGTATTCTAATGCCTCCCTTAGAACGTAAAACTGTGTTGTGAGTAAAATAAATACTTCCCCAATTAAAAGGCTCCGTCACACTTTTTGGTTTGTTAGGGTAAGCATTGAGGATAAACTTATCACTGTCTATGAAGGTATTAGCAATAATTTTTACGTTAGAGTAATAAGTAATTTCTATAGCGGTGCCTTTGGTGTTTTTGAAAGTGTTATATCTTACTAGAGCCTTTGATACAGGTTTAACCGTGGCAAATTTCAATGATCCCTTCAATCCCTCAAAAATATTATCTTCAACTGTAATATCATGCGTACCTCCATAGTTATTATTCCACGGGTGAGTAGTTGATACTTGTGTGACATTTTCAAAGTAATTATTACGAATATCAATTCTGAAAGAATTGATATTCGTATCATGGGATGATAAGTGTGAAGATGTTGCTCTTATAGCCGCATCGCCAAAATCAAAAAATTGATTATGTTTAATTGAAATATCTTCGGAGCCGGCAAAAAGGATACCTTGCTCACCCCAAACATAATTAATTTTGTCTGTCGTTAACCCCCTAAAAATAAAACCATTAATTTCTATGAAGCGTGAATTATAAAAGGATAAAATATACTCTCCTTCAAATTGGTCACACTTTTTTAGTATAACGCCAGTATTAGCTGTAATAACAATATTGTTAAGATTTCTAACAATAATAGCTGAGCAGATGTCATAAACTCCTGGCTTGTCTATTTTAAGCTCAGAATTTTCTGCAGTGTTTAAAATCAAGTCTTTTAGTGCTTCTGAGTCATCAATGCCGTCATCGGGGATCATTGAGCTCGATGCTTGGCTACTATATAAAATACTTAAAGAAAGAGCGATAAATAGAAATAAAGATTTAGGCATAAGATTGTCCTTCTATGTAAGAGTTTAATAGGACGTAGTTGCTTTTATATTAAAAAATGAGCCAGACAATTCATTCATCGACTCTTAAAAGTGAATGGTTAATACCTCTACTCAAAGTGTTAGTAGAGATAGAGCATAATTGCAATAATTACGCTCCAATTCAGGGTAGGATTAATTTTAAAATGAGAAATGATTATTAACGAGGCTTAACAATCGCAGCCGTTTTGGCTAAAGCGTCATTATCTAAAATAGTAATAAATTTACCTTCTACTTTAATTAAGTCGGCTTTTTGAAAACGGCTTAATAAACGGCTGATAGTTTCTACTGTTAAACCAAGGTAGTTGCCAATTTCGCCGCGAGTCATGGTAAATCTAAATTCTTTACGTGAAAAACCACGCTCACCAAAACGCTCTGATAAGTTATAAATAAAGCTAGCAAGACGTTCTTCTGCTGATTTTTTATTAAGTAATAATAGCATTTCCTGATCGTAGGTTATTTCACTGCTCATTAAACGCATTATTTGTTGGCGCAATTTAGGCAGTTTACCGGCTAGTTCGTCAAGAGTTTCAAAGGGAATTTCACATACCATTGAGGTTTCTAGTGCTTGAGAAAAACTTTGATGTTGCATTTTATTGATGGCGTCAAAGCCAACAAGGTCACCCGCTAAATGAAAGCCTGTAATTTGTTCATCGCCTTGCTCTGACAAGGTATACGATTTAAACGACCCCGAACGAACTGCATAAATTGCATTTAAAGGTGCGCCCGACTCAAATAAGTAGTCACCCTTGTGTAATGGTTTTTTTCGCTCAATGATCTCATCAAGTTTATCCATTTCTTGGCCATTTAAAGAAAATGGTAAACATAACTGGCTAATACTGCAGTTATTACAGCTAATGGCACAATTACCTTTAGCACGACTTTGAGAAAAATCCATAAGTTCAATCCGTTAAATTTCTATGCACAACATTTACCAATGTTAATGCACTAGCTTGTCTGTTGCAATGATCAAAAGGTAGATACCATACCAAATGATAACACTGCCTAATATTATTCGCGTCCAAGGGTGATTAAAAAGCGTATTGAGCTTTTGTGCAGCCACACCTAAGGTGATCATGGCAGGGAACGTCCCTAGGGCAAATGCCAGCATAACCAGAGCACCATTTATGGCAGTGCCACTGGTCATCGCCCATGTGAGCGCAGAATATACTAAGCCGCACGGTAACCAGCCCCATAGTGCGCCATAACCAAGCGCTTTCAATGGGGAATCAATGGGCATTAAATATTTATTAAGTTTAATTAAGTGCTGCCAAATGAGGGTTTTGCCAAGTTTTTCGAGCCATTGTAATGTCGCGGCTAAGCGCATAATATAAACGCCAACCAGTAACATAAAAATACCAGCTAAAAATGACAAAAATAATGAAAAGGCAGAATTTTGCGTGGCAAACTGGCTACTAATACCCGCAACAAGGGCTCCTGCAAGCATATAACTTAAAGCTCTACCGCTGTTATAAGCTAGAGAATATAACCACGTTTGGCGTTTGTTGCTGGCAAGCTGTAATGAACTGGCAATACCGCCACACATAGCAATGCAATGGCCACTGCCAATTAAGCCCATTAAAAAAGCGCTAACAAAAACAGGGTCAATCATTACTTTTATTATGTTGCTCTTTATCGTCTTCAAACAAAATACTATGGCCTTGCTTGTTTAAATCAGAGAATTGCTCACCTTTTACTGCCCAAAAAAACACGCCAATGGCAATTAGTACAAACAAGATAGCGATAGGAACTAAAATATAAATTATGCTCATAACTTTAATAGCCTTAGTGAATTACATATCACAATAATAGAGCTGGCAGACATACCAATTACCGCCATCCAAGGCGCAACTAAACCCATAGCAGCAAGCGGTAATATAGAGCCATTATATAAAAAAGAAAGCGCTAGGTTTTGCTTAATTATACGCCGTGTTTGCTTAGCAATCGTCAACAAATGATCAATAGAGGCTAAATCACTGTTAAGCAGCACAACATCGGCACTGTTTTTAGAGATATCAGCTCCTGTTTCCATGGCGATTGATAAGTGGGCGCTGGCAAATACTGGGCTGTCGTTTACGCCATCGCCAACCATAGCAACAACTTCACCTTGAGTTGACCAATGCTCAACGGCGTCTTGTTTATCTTTTGGACTACAACTGGCTTGTACTGAATCAAGCTTTAATTTTTTTGCCACCTTGGCACCGGCATCTGAGGCGTCACCTGTTAGCATATGACAACTTAGATTGGCAGCCTTTAACGAGTTAACGAGTTTATCGGCATCTGTTTTTACTTTATCAACAAAGTAAAAGCGTGCAACGGGTTGCTTGTTTATGTAAAGAGTAGCTTGCGCATTGGTTTTTTTGGTATCAAACCAGCCACTTTTACCAATAGCGTAGTGCGTATTATCGTATTGAGCGCTGATCCCAACCCCGGGATGGAGTTGTACACCGTCAAATTTACGCTGACCTTTAAACTCTTTAAAGGCACTAGCAATAGGATGCTCAGAATAGCTCTCAAGCTGTGCTGCAATATCAAGAATTTGCTCTTTGCTGTAGTTATCATCAAGTATGTCAACAACGTCGAGGCTAAATTTACCTTGCGTAAGCGTACCTGTTTTATCAAAAGCAACTAAAGTAAGCTTTGAGAGTGTTTCAAGCACATGTGCTTGCTTAATTAATATTCCTTTACGAGTTAAGGTAGCCACAGCACAGGTTAATGCGGTTGGAATAGCTAAACTTAATGCGCACGGGCAGGTGGCCACTAACACCGATATAGTGATCCAAAAAGCAGCATCAGGGTCAATTTGATACCAGCCAATGGCGGTTAGAGAGGCAAATACCAGTAATACCGCGACAAACCACTGCGCTACTTTGTCGGTAATTTCTACTAACCGTGGGCGTTTTGTTAGGGCATTATGTTGCAGGCGAATAATTTGATTAAGCAGGGTATTTTGGCCCAGCTTATTGATTTTTATTTCAATAATACCATCATGATTAACCGTGCCCGCATATACGTTATGATCAATATACTTTCGTACTGGCTGATGTTCACCAGTCATCATAGACTCATCAACACTGGTGCTGCCTTTGACTAAGATGCCATCGGCAGGGATAGTTTCGCCTGCTTTTATTAAAACGATATCGTTAAGCTTGAGCTTTTTAGCGGCAATTATGTGCTCTTTGCCGTTTTCATCGAGTGTACGGGCAGTCAGTGGCAGTAGCTTTTGTAAGTTGGCTGTAAATTCACTGGCCTTTAAACGCGCTCTAAATTCTAAGTATTTACCTAATAAGAGTAAAAAGGTAAACATACAAATAGATTCAAAGTAAACTTCACCGACTTCCATTACCGTGGCGTAACAGCTTGCACCATAGGCACCAAAAATCGCCAATGATACCGGTAAATCCATATTCAGTTGTTTTGCTTTTAAGCCGTTAATTGCGTTACTTAGAAAGGGCAGGGCACTGTATAAAATGACGGGCGTTGCAAGGATCAAGCTGATCCATCTAAAGTACTGTTCAAAATTACTGTCCATCCCAGAGAACATGCCAAAGTACATAGCAAAGGCAAACATCATCACTTGCATGGTCATTAAGCCTGCCACGCCGAGGCGGCGAATATACGCTTTGGCTGTTTGTTGTTTTTGCTGGGCTTCTAAATCTGATTGGAATGGATAGGCTTTGTAGCCTATTTCAGCCAGTGAGGTGATTAGCTCACTTAAAGGGGTTGCGCTTTTATCCCATTGTATCATAGCGCGATTTGTTGAGGTGTTTACATCAACGCGCTTTACCGATTTAAGGTTAAGTAATTGCTTTTCAATAAGCCAGGCACAGGCGGCGCAGGTAATGCCCTCAACACTGAGAAGCACCTCAGAGTTGTCGTTATGCGTACTGATAAACTCATCTTGAATATCTTCATTGTCATAGCTTTTAATAAAAGCGAGTTGTTCAGGGACGAGTTG
The DNA here is from genome assembly GCF_030407565.1 of Pseudoalteromonas sp. APC 3694. NCBI lineage: Bacteria > Pseudomonadati > Pseudomonadota > Gammaproteobacteria > Alteromonadales > Pseudoalteromonadaceae > Pseudoalteromonas > Pseudoalteromonas sp. APC 3694. Next base: position 22,298 of record NZ_JASDDE010000005.1, on the reverse strand, counting down.
CTCTACTTTACCGGCACTAACAGTGCGATATTTGTAGTAGTCGGTCATCCCTTGGTCAATGATATTTTGTGCAACAGCTTGGCAGCCAATGCAACACATTGGCTCAGCGGTATTGTCTATAACAACATGTGCGCTAAATCCAGCAGGCACACTTTCAAGACAATGAAAGCAATTTTTAGACATACTAAATACTACTTATAGTTAGGAGTCACTAAAACGGTGGCGGTGGTTGGTAAACTAACGTTTTCTTTCATTTTCCAACTGTTATCAACGGGTTCAATAAATACCGAATATGCGCCTGGTGTATAGCTTTCTAATAATGCAGTGAACTCTTGATTAGCATTTGGAGTGAGGGTAGCTTCAAAATCTTGTGCTTTTATAGTTCGGTGAAAAAACGACAATCTTAATGCGTGTATATTACTGGTATCGCCTTTGGTAAATTTAAAGCTTACACGCTTATCTGATACATTTAGGTCGCCATGTAAATACAACGCTTTTGCTTTATCAAACTTAACGAGTTCTAAGTTGATTGCTTTGCCTTTTTTATAGTAATCATCTACAACCATATCTGGGCCGTTACCAATGGCTGTAATAAATAAACTAATGCAGCCAATAATTGCAGCTAAAGGAAAGAAAATTAAAAACCAAGGCCAAAAATTTTTATACCACGGAGTCGGTTGCATAGTCGCTCTAAAATTAATTAATGTGCGGCTATATTATAATAAATAGAATGAAAAGACTAAAAAAAAGCCTCCGAGTGGAGGCTTTTTTGATCTGAATTAATCTACTGAAATAAAAAGATTAAAACTGAAACGTTTTGTTAACTTTATCGTCATTTATCTTGCGATAAGCTGTATACGTAAGCAGTTAATAGGTGAATTTTATCTTCGCCTAAAATCTCTTTCCATGCAGGCATTACACCAGCACGGCCATGGTTAAGTGTTTCTTCAACAGCGCGTTGAGAGCCACCGTATAACCAAATGTTATCAGTTAAGTTTGGTGCACCAAACGGTAGGTTATGGGCAACTGAACCTTTACCATCTGGACCATGACACGCAGCACACATAGCAAATTTTGCTTTACCTGCATCGGCATCTTTTTGGTTTACAGTACGGCCAGATAGGCTAAGTACGTAAGCCGTCATTTCTTTAACGCCTTGCTCACCTAATGCATCACCCCAAGGTGGCATTGCTGCAACACGACCTAAAAGTAATGTTTCTCTGATCTTGTCAGGAGAACCACCGTACAACCAATCGTTGTCAGTAAGGTTAGGGAAGCCAGTACCACCACGAGCATCAGAGCCATGACATTGTGCACAGTTTTGTGAGAACAAACGTTGACCAATTTCAACAGCGAGTTGACCTTGCGTTTGCTCATGCGTAGTGCCGTTTTCTAGCGCAACTTGCTGTGCTGCATCACCAGCAAATTTAGACTCTACTAAGTCTAGAACAGGTATTTGAGCCAATTCATTAAAAATAGGACCAAAACGTTCTTCAGCAGTGCGGTATTCAGCATCTAGCTTTACAAAACGACCATCTTCTTTAGCTTCAATGACTGCTTCTTTCGATTCAGTTAAAGAGGTAATACCTTGGTTTGAGCTTGTCCATTTTGCTAAACCTTCCCAGTTACCTAAACCTGGGTAGGCTGCTAAGTAATAAACAGACCACACAAAGGTTGCGAAGAACATGTAAGTCCACCATTTTGGTAGTGGATTGTTTAATTCTTCAATGCCGTCAAACTCATGTCCACAGCTTTCACCTTCTTTTACGCCTACATAGTTTTTTAAGTTCCAAACTAGTAGACCAAAGATAATGATTAAGCATGCAAGGGTTAATACAATAACCCATATACTCCAAAAGCTAGTCATTTCTCAGACCCCTTTTCCTCGTTAGAGAGTGTATTGTTGTGTTTTTTTTCATCTTCAAATATGACATTGGCAGCGTCTTTAAAACGACTTTTACTACGCTTGCTATATGCCCATCCAACAATCACAATAAATAATACTAAAATTACCAGAGTCAAAATGCCTCTGTATGTCCCGTAGTCCATAATAATCTACTTCAAATGTGTGCCAAGTTGTTGCAAATAAGCAATAAGGGCTTGCATTTCTGTTGCACCTTTACCGTCATTCATTGCGTCAACTTTAGCAATGTCAGCGATTAATTCCTCGTCACTGCCATAACCTAGACCCGGGTGTTTTGGGTTTTCTGGATTGATAGCAAACGTGTCACGGAAAATTTGTAGTTTTTTCAGAGTCAGACTTGTATCAAGCGTGTTCTCTGCTAACCAAGGGAAACTTGGCATATTAGACTCAGGAACCACGGCACGTGGATCCATTAAGTGCGCATAATGCCAATCATCTGAGTAACGTTTACCTACTCGTGCTAAATCAGGGCCAGTACGTTTAGAACCCCAAAGGAAAGGGTGATCCCATACTGACTCGCCTGCTACAGAGTAGTGACCGTAACGCTCAACTTCATCACGAAATGGACGGATCATTTGAGAATGACAGTTAGCACAACCTTCACGTACATAAATGTCGCGACCTTCAAACTCTAGTGCGTTTAACGGGCGTAACCCATCCACTGGCTTGGTTGTATCGTCTTGGAACATTAGCGGCGTAATTTCTACTAATGCACCGAAGCTGATTGCGAAAACAGTCAAGATGGCCATGAGGCCAATGTTTTTCTCGATAATTTCGTGTTTGTTTTGTGAATTTTTATTGCTCATTATCTAACTCCGTTATGCTAACTGCGCTTGTTCATCAAGTTCTAACGAGTTATTTTTCGCTGAAACTGTACGATAAACGTTATAAGCCATAACCAGCATACCTGTAACGATGAACACACCGCCTAAGAAACGCATAACATAGAAAGGATGAGAGGCTTCTAACGACTGTACAAAGCTGTACATTAATGTACCGTCAGAGTTAACTGCACGCCACATTAGACCTTGCATTACACCTGAAATCCACATTGCAACAATGTATAAAACAACACCCACTGTGTGTAACCAGAAGTGTGTATTGATTAATTTAATGCTGTACATACGACCTTGCGAGAATAACGCAGGGATAAGGTGGTAAATAGCACCGATAGAAATCATCGCAACCCAACCTAATGCACCTGAGTGAACGTGACCTACAGTCCAATCTGTGTAGTGCGATAACGCATTAACAGATTTAATTGCCATCATCGGGCCTTCAAACGTCGACATACCGTAGAAAGACAATGAAACCACTAAGAAACGTAAAACAGGGTCAGTACGTAGCTTATGCCATGCACCTGAGAGCGTCATAATACCGTTGATCATACCACCCCAAGACGGTACGAATAAGATAATAGACATCACCATACCTAAGCTTTGCGTCCAATCAGGAAGCGCAGTGTAGTGAAGGTGGTGAGGACCTGCCCAAATGTAAAGAGAGATAAGTGCCCAAAAGTGAACAACCGACAAACGGTATGAGTAAACAGGGCGACCCGCTTGCTTTGGTACAAAGTAATACATCATACCTAAGAAGCCAGCAGTAAGAAGGAAGCCTACTGCGTTGTGGCCATACCACCACTGAACCATTGCATCTACGGCACCTGCATAGATTGAATATGATTTAGTCAATGAAACTGGGACTGCCATGCTGTTAACAATATGTAGAACAGCAACAGTAATAATGAAACCAGCATAGAACCAGTTAGCTACATAAATATGCGCTACTTTGCGTTTTGCAATAGTGCCCATAAATACAACAGCGTACGTTACCCAAACAACAGCAATTAAGATATCGATAGGCCACTCAAGTTCTGCATACTCTTTAGAACTTGAAATACCCATAGGTAGAGTAATTGCTGCTAGAACAATAACTAACTGCCAACCCCAAAAGGTGAAGGCGGCTAATTTATCTGAAAGAAGGCGCGTTTGACATGTACGTTGTACGACGTAATAAGACGTCGCAAAAAGTGCACTTGTACCAAATGCGAAAATTACTGCGTTCGTGTGTAACGGACGAAGTCGAGAGTAAGTTAACCATGGTGTGTCAAAGTTAAGAGCTGGCCAAGCTAATTGGGCAGCTATCAGAACCCCAATACCCATGCCAACGATGCCCCAAATCACTGTCATAATAGCGAATTGGCGTACAACTTTATAATTGTACTCAGTTTGTGATGCTACTGTTTGGCTCATTTTCTGGCTTCCGCTGCAATAAATGCGTTTAGAAATGAATTACCTACTTGTAAAAGTAGGACCTACTATTATTCCAAAGTATACTATCTAAAACCCACAATATATGGTTGTTACAGATAATAATCTCGAGAATTACTTGTTTTTTTTGCAGTTGAAATGATAAATTTTTTGGCTTTAAAAAGATAGGTCAATTGCGTAATAATATGACATCAATCAAACTTTATTAAGTTGCTGTCTATTTTTTGAGGTGATTTGTACTTTACTAACTCATTAAAACCGATAATCAACCAACGTGCCCAAATGTTGGGCTAATACATTAGATACTTTGAGAACCTGCATGTATATATATAGAGTATGTTTACTTTCTTTTCTACTATTCTTACTAGGTTGTGACTTTTCTGGATCAACATCAACACCAAAAGTAAATCAATCACAAACAGAGTGTAAAAATAACAACCCGTGTATTTTTCCAAATCAAGTTAAAGTTTGGCTAAGCGAAGAAACCCTATCACCAGAGACACCGTTTTCAATTTACACTCAGTTACCGACTGGTGAAACAATAACAGCGGCTAAATTGGAGGGGGTAACTATGTATATGGGTTACATTCCCGTGCAATTTAAAAATCAGGGCAGCGTTTGGGTAGCTAATACTATGGTAGGGATTTGCTCGGAAAAAAACATGGTGTGGAAGCTTATTCTTACTACTGTCGATACAAACACTGGCATAAGTGAAAATGTTGAATATTTTTTTAACGTTACCTATTAAAGGCTTTCTACTCAGGCGTGGTTTTTAACTGCGCCATTCCCGTAAAATTATAGCGGAAAGCCAAATGCCTCACATTTAATAGTTATTTGCAATTAAAGTACATCTGATAAAATAACCATTCTGAATAAAGCTTTTACATACCCATTTACCTTCCAAGTTTATAACTTAAGCTCTGCTTGGCTTACTTTTTTAATTGTGCTCATACGTGCAATAAAGCACCTATATCATTTGTATGTAGATTTATCTAATGGACCCACTTTAGTAGCCGTTTTTAGTTTAATTGGCAGCCCGTCTTAAACCTTCAATACACATAAAATTTGCATGATTAAAACTTATAACAAAAAAATTCAGACTAAATAAACAATCTACTTGCATAAATATGGTTAGTAATTAACACCTAGTTTTACCGTTTTAATAACGAGCTGTGATTAACATGTTAATTTTCCTGTTTAGGGCACATTAATGTAATAATTACATTTGATTACAAACTCTACTCATTTGATTTCAGCTGTGTTTTTTATGTGATTACTTAGTCTTTAATTATTGATTATAAAGTGTTTTTATTAATTAACAATGAAACATACTGTAACCTTTGTTCCTTTCGCGGGACGTTTTAATTTTTATTGATTGCACCGTGATCGCTCATTAAGTTTTCATTCAGTTAAAGGCGCCTAAGTTGCTCCCGCTCACTCAAAATTCTCATAAAAGTGAGCATTACCAATTTAGGTAAATTTCCAACAAGTAGGGTTCATCCATGAAAAAATCAACTCTTGGTTTAGCTGTAATTGCAGCAATCCCAATGTTCTCAAGTGTTCAAGTTTTAGCTGCAGACGAAGCAGCAAAGTCAATTGAAAAAATTCAAGTAACGGGTTCTCGTATTAAGCGTTCAGATATGGAAACGGCTAGCCCAGTTACACTTATCGGTGCCGATGAAATTAAAGCATCAGGTGCAACATCTGTAGATAGCGTATTACAACAAATGACGGCTACGGGTGGTGCAATGACAAACCCTGGCGTTAATAATGGCTCTGGCGGTGGTGCATCTATAGATTTACGTGGTTTAGGTTCACAGCGTACTTTAGTACTTGTTAATGGTCGTCGTATGATCAATTCAGGTACTGGTGCGGCTTCAACGGTTGATTTAAATACTATTCCAGTATCAATGATCAAACAAATTGAAGTACTTAAAGACGGTGCTTCTGCAGTATACGGCACAGATGCTGTAGCTGGTGTTGTAAATATTATCCTTAAAAATGACTTTGAAGGTTTAGATTTAAACGTCAACACAGCCATGACTTCAAAACATGATGCGTCAGAAACATCAATCGACTTTACCTTAGGTACAACATTTGACAAAGGTAATATGGTTTTTGGTATTCAATACACTGATCGTGGTGAAGCAAGTCAAGGTGATCGTGGTTTCTCATCATGTCCTTTATTTGAAGGCGAAAATGGACTTTTCTGTGGCGGTTCTTCATTCAGCGAAGGCGGCCATATTTACAATGTTAATACAGCTAATATCATCAACGATAAAGGTGAAATCGAGAAGCAGGGTGTTGCTGACGATGCTGGTTTAAGTGGCCTTGGCGGTAACTTACACCGCTATACCGATGAAAACGATGCATACAACTATGCGTCTAAAAGCTACCTATACACACCTATGGAACGCTTAAACATCACAGGTTTAGGTAATTATGAACTAAATGATGACACAATGCTTTTCAGCGAGTTTACCTATACTAAGCGCTGGTCAGAGCAAAAGTTAGCACCACAGCCTATCAACTTTGGCTTTAAATATACCGAAGATATGGGTGACAGCTTACTGTCACAAACTTATGATAAGCGACAAGTCGTTAACGGTGCATTTGTAAAAGATGCTAATGATAATTACGTTACAACACCGACTAATTACGCCTATGGTGATGAAATAAGCTACCGTCGTCGCATGGCTGAAAGTGGTACTCGTGACTTATCGCAAACAGTTGATACTGTTCGTGTTGTTGTGGGTGCTGAAGGTATTATTGGTGATTATTCATGGGATGCATCAGCAAACTTTGGTCGCAATGATTCTGTTGATAAAATGAGTAATCTGCACAACGTTTCTGCAATCACAGAAGACTTAGCTGCAGGTACATTTAAGCCTTTAAATGAGGCATCTTGGTCACAAGAAAACATTCAAGATTATATATACACAGAGCAAAACTCAGGTGGAAGCCAGTTATTTATTTTGGCAGCCTCATTATCTGGTGAAATGTTTGAGTTACCTGCAGGTTATGCTGCATTTGCAGCGGGTGTAGAGCGTCGCCAAGAAAAGGCATGGTATAACCCTGATTCAATTGCTGCTCAAGGTCTAGGTAACGATCCACGTGTAGATCCAACAAGTGGTGGGTTTGATGTGAATGAGGCTTATGTTGAGTTTGCATTACCCTTACTATCTGAGCTTCCATTTGCAGAATATGTTGAATTAAGTGCGGCAATCCGCGCGTTTGATTACAGCACTTTTGGTTCTGATGAAACATGGAAACTTGGTTTTACTTGGAAAGCAAATGATGAATTGATGTTCCGTGGCGTACGTTCAACCGCATTCCGTGCTCCAACGGTAGATGAGCTTTACTCAGGTAATGCGCCATCTTATGAGCAAGTAAAATACCCAGGTGCTGATAGCCAGGCAGAAGTAACTGTGGGCGGTAATCAAAATCTAACACCAGAAGAAGCTGATACTTTAACGTTTGGTGTGGTGTACGAACCACAATGGTTTGAAGGTTTCTCAATGACCGTAGATTACTACGACATTGAAATCGAAAATGCTATTTCAACATACAACAACCAATTCGTTGTTGATCAATGTATTGGTAATTCAAACAGCAGTTCAAACGAACTTTGTGCAAGCACAGGTGCAATTTTACAAGCTGATGGTCGAATTGTGTTCAATAATCAGCTTCGTAATATTGGTTCTGAAAAAACATCTGGCATTGACTTAAATCTGAAGTATTCATTTGATGCATTAGGCCTAAGCTGGAGAGCTGGCCTTGATACAACATATTTAGATGAATACGTTGTTGATACGGGTGCTGTTGTAGATTACGCTGGTTACATTACGGGTGGCGCTGGTAGTTACGCAGATATCAAATCAAACTTTAACTTAACAGTTAAAGGAGATAACTGGGATGCAACTTATGAAGCACGCTACATTGCAGGCCTAGATAGCTTCGCATGTATTGATGGTGAGACATGTTATGCACCTTCAACGCCTTCAGTTGTGTACCATGACATTAGTGGATCTTACTTAATTAATGATACAGTGACATTGTCTGCAGGTGTTAATAACTTATTTGATAAAGAGCCACCGTATTACTCAGGTAATAACGATTCAAACACTGACCCGTACACGTTTGATACGTTAGGTCGTCGTTTATTCGCTGGCGTAAACGTTAAATTCTAATTTTAATTCATTAGAACTATTAAAAGGCCTAGTTTTTACTAGGCCTTTTTTGTTGAACAAAATTAAAGAGGCACGTAAACTCAGGTAGATAACCAAAGGAGGCATCATTGTTAAAGCAAGACGAAAATTTATCGTTTGTTATTGAACCGCAATTATCACCGCGTGCAGAGCAGCGTCTCGATCTTTATTTTTCTATCCCAAATGAAATGGGTATTAACGCGCAAACACTCAGCGAAGAGTCTTACTTTAATAACCAATTTAAATCTTTTGTAGCCTATAACGCGAATAACATTCATCTTCCATTGGTACGAAGCCGCTTTGTGAGTAAAAACAAGGGCGAACAGCAAGATTACCGACAAAATTTAAATCTATATTGTTATCAAGTGCGTCTGGCAATTGATGCTGATATTAAAGATGCATTAAAAATTCAAGAAAGCGATGAGTTTTATCAACGAGCCATGGAGCTCTGTGAGCAAAGCCAAAGCCTACTTAGAAAACTCAGACGTTACACCCCAGATAACGAAAAGTTAATCCCGTTTTATACTAATGCTGATAACTACCTAAGCTGGCAAATTGAACAAACGTTTTTAAAGCTACTTGATGAAGGCCCGCGTAGTAGCGATTACGCTAAAGAGCGAAATGACTTATTAAACTTTTGTAAGTCAGAGAGTGAGTATCGAGAAGAGCAGCAATATAATTCTGATTCAACACTTAAAGACGCCAACAGAATTACTAATAAGATGCGTTTACTCCAGCGTTTAATAGAGCATGGAGTGATTTTACAGCGCCAAACACGCTATCTTAATAGCTATTTAAAGCGGTTAGTAAAAGGCTCTGTAACAGCTGTTATAATGGCTTTTGTGATGGTGGTAATACTCAATGCGCGTTCTACCTTTACTGAAATAACCGCTTCATTAATTCTAATTTTAGGGGTTATTTACGGGCTGAGAGAAATATTTAAAGAAGATATTACCCGTATTATTTGGCGTGCTATTGTGCGAGGGCGGCCAAAATGGCGCTTTATTTTTAAAAACAGTATCACAAAAGATAAAGTGGCGAGTCAGTTTATTTGGTTAGAGTACACGCGCTTTAAAAAAATCCCTAAAGAAGTGAGGAAGATTTTTTCTAAGCGTCGTCAGCAAAACAAACAAGCGGCACAATGGTTGCACTTTGCTAGTGAAACCCGGGTAAGTGCCAAAGAATTTTTGCCGGGCTACGATAGCTTACAACAAACATTGCAATTTAATCTTGCACCATTTGCACGTTATTTAAAAAAGGGGGAAGGGAAGCTCTACCATTTAGAAAACAATAAAATTTCTAAACAGGGAGTAGAAAGGCGCTATCAGTTAAACATGGTGTTGGTTCTAACTGAACCGGATAAAACACTCTATCAGCGTTACAAAATAACCTTAAACCGCAGTAAAATAGTCAACATAGAGCTTATTTACACCAGCGATGTAAAAAAAGAGGAATAACATACGTTATTCCTTTTTTGTCTTTATTTATCTGTTAGCCCTTTTTTGCTGTAAAGCGTTACTTTGTCTGATACCAAGGTAATTTCGATGTTTTTAGCGTCATCACCCCAAGTACAGCTAGTATGTAATGTTTTTTCTACACAGTTATCAGCACTGCCTAAAAGTGCTTCAACTTCTGACTTGTCCATACCAATTTTAATTTTTTCGTAATTTTCCATGCTTACTTTTGAACAAGCAGCAAGACTCAGTGCTGCAGCAATTATTAGAAGCTTCTTCATTGTTATTTTCCTTTTGATTAAATACTGTTAATGGTTAAATTTTCGAATTTGTACAATCATACCCATACGAGGATGATCAAAGTAATGAATATCTTCGCTGAAAACGCGTCTAAATTGTGAAAAACGGGCTGATTCTAGCTCACCATTATCTTGCTTTTCACTAATATCGAAATCCGCATTAATGTATAAATAATGGCGTAAATGTATTTTCAATAAGCCATCTAACTCCCATTTCATTTCGGAAGATTGAGCTTCGGCAAACAGTGGCTCAGGTCTATTTATTAAGCTAATAAAGTCGGAATTAGCGTAACTAAAACCGGTGTTCATATTGTTTTTTAATTGGTTGCCTGCAAATAAGTGCATACTGGGTGAGCGTGATTTACTTGCGCCTTCAAACCGCCAGCCGGTATGTAATATAGGGGTGAGTCCTTTGCGGTCTAAAGCTTGGCGTTGTTGTTCAAACTGCAGTTGTTCAGGAGCGAGCAGGTAAGTTTGCTCCATCGTATCTTGTACTGGTGCTTGAGGGGTTACTGGCAGCACATCGTAACTTTTTACATAATCAATGCTGTCGTTACACGCTGCAGACTGTGGGTTTGAATTAACCAAAGTGTCGGCAAGAGTGCGTGTTTGAAAGCGTGGGTCACCGTTTATACACGCGTCCATTGCTTGGTTCTTATAAGCAGAGGCCAATAAATCTAAGATGTTTTTATCTTCAATGGCGTCATGCTTTAAGCTAAAGTCTTCTTGTAAGTTAGGAGCAGGGCGCTGTTTAAATATTAACACCTCTACTTCAAACCAGCGCTCTGCAAATGCAGTACTGCTAAATAAGCAGCATAAAATAACCAGCGATTTTTTCAGCAACATTAATGGCTAACCTTTTTTTCGAAATCTGCAATCATAGCAGTGATCATTTTTAAGCGTTCACGGGCATTCGCCTCGCTAATGGCAAAGCGTAGTTTATTTGCGCCATCCATTTTATAAATGTGTGGCGCACTTTGTATCAAACCAATAATGAAGCTAGGATTAACCTTGGTATTTTGACTAAACTCAAAGTAGCCTCCTTTCGGGTTAGCTTCTATTTTGGTTATGCCCAAATTGCTCGCCTGCATTTTTAGTTGTTGTAAACTAAATAGGTTTTTAGCTGCATCAGGTAATAAACCAAAGCGATCTATCAATTCTACTTGCAGTTCATCAATATCAGCAAGGTTAGCACAACTTGCTACACGCTTGTACATACCTAAACGCGTGTTAACATCGTGAATATAATCATCAGGTAACAAGGCAGGTAGCTTTAAATCAACTTCGGTTTGTTTTTGTAATAGATTTTCAAGGGTTGGCTCTTGACCATTTTTAAGCGCGTTAACAGCCTGTTCAAGCATTTCCATATACAAATTAAAGCCAATGGTTTGCATTTGTCCAGATTGATCATCTCCTAATAGCTCACCGGCACCACGAATTTCTAAATCGTGGGTTGCCAAGGCAAAGCCTGCGCCTAAATCTTCTAATGAGGCAATGGCATCCAAACGCTTTTTCGCATCTTTAGAGAGCGCTTTAGGGTTACCTGTAAGTAAATAAGCATAGGCTTGGTGATGGCTTCTACCAACACGCCCGCGTAATTGATGCAGCTGAGCAAGACCGAGTTTATCGGCTCTGTCCATAATAATGGTATTTGCTGTGGGTACATCAATGCCGGTTTCAATAATCGTAGTACATACCAGTACATTGTATTTTTGGTGATAAAAATCGGTCATGATCTGCTCAAGCTCTTGCTCTCGCATTTGCCCGTGGGCTGAGGTAACTGTTGCCTCAGGCACCCATTCGCTAATTTCTTGAGCAACACGCTCAATGGTTTCTACATTGTTGTGTAAAAAGTACACCTGGCCGCCGCGTTTAATTTCACGCAGTACCGCTTCGCGAATAAGCTCTTCGTCGCGTTGGCGCACAAAAGTTTTAACGGCTAAGCGTTTAGCCGGTGGGGTAGCAATAATAGATAAATCGCGCATACCACTCATGGCCATATTTAAAGTACGGGGGATAGGCGTAGCGGTCAGGGTGAGTATGTCAACATCAGCTCTCAGGGCTTTAATTTTTTCTTTTTGGCGCACCCCAAATCGGTGTTCTTCATCAACAATTAACAGGCCTAAATCTTTAAAGTTGATGTCTTGTTGAATTAGTTTGTGCGTGCCAATAACCACGTCAAGCTTGCCATTACTCATTTTTTCAAGGGTTTCTTTTTGCTCTTTAGTTGAGTTAAACCGAGACAATACACCCACTTCAATTGGAAAATCAGCAAAGCGGTCTTTAAAGTTATCGTAGTGTTGTTGAGCAAGTAGGGTGGTAGGGACTAAAATAGCAACTTGCTTATTATCGTTAACCGCAACAAACGCTGCACGCATTGCTACTTCGGTTTTACCAAAGCCTACATCACCACAGACTAAGCGATCCATGGCTTGTTTTGATTGCATATCACCCAGTACAGCTTCAATAGCGTTACGTTGATCATCCGTTTCTTCAAACGGGAAGCTATCACTAAATTGACGATAAGCTTGGCCATCAAGCGTAAATTTATTACCCGGCTTTGCTTGGCGCTGAGCGTAAATATCGAGCAATTCAGCAGCGACATCACGTACTTTTTCAGCGGCGCGTTTTTTTGCCTTATCCCACGCATCAGAGCCGAGCTTGTGCAGTGGGGCACTGGCTTCTTCACCGCCAGAGTAACGGCTAAGCATATGAAGCGCTGATACCGGCACATAGAGCTTTGCTTCACCGGCATAAATAATGGTTACAAATTCAGTAACCACACCGGCGGCATCAATTGTTTGCAGTCCTTGATAACGGCCAACACCATGGTCAAGGTGCACAACCGGTTGGCCTTCTTTTAACTCTGCTAAGTTACGAATTAGCGCATCTTGGCTTGCTTCATACTTGTGCTTACGGCGTCTGCGTTGTGATACTTTAATTCCAAGCAATTCTTGCTCAGTAATAATGCTCAGGCTAGGTCTTGTGCTAAGCACAACACTTTGTTCCAGTGGGCTTACAATTAAACCAACGTCACTACTGCTGTTGATAAATTGCTCAAAAGTATCAAATTCTTTAAATTTTAAGCCGCTGGGTTTTAATATACTCAGTAATGATTCACGTCGACCATCCGACTCAACACTAATGACAACTCGGCCTTTTTTCTTTTTTTGCTCTGCCACATAGCTAATGAATGCGTTGTAAGGTTCATGTTGTTTATGATCAATGCGGACATTGGGTAATTCATTAACGGCAAGGTTTTTATTGCCGGCTTTAGTGCCCAATTTTGCTTGCGATAAACGAATGCGGCCATAATTACCTAAGTTTGAAAATAGCTCATTGATTGGCTGGTACAATTCATCCGGTGGTAAAAGTGGGCGCAAGGGGTCCACACGGCGGTTTTCATAGCGTACATTAACATCGTGCCAAAAATTATCCGCCGCATGTTCTAAATCGCCTAATTGCATCACGGTCGTTGATTCAGGCAAATAGTCAAAAATAGTCGCCAAGCCATCAAAAAATAATGGCATGTAGTATTCAATACCTCCAGGCCAATTACCTTTACTAACTTGCATATAGACAGAGTCTTGCTCTGCGCTTGCGCCAAACTTTTCACGATAGTTTATTCTAAAGCGTTCAATATCTGTGTCGTTAGTGGGGAATTCATGGGCAGGAAGTAACTCAATTTTTTCAACTTTTTCGTCTGAGCGTTGTGTTTCCACATCAAATAAGCGAATGGTATCAAGCTCGTCATCAAAAAAATCGAGCCTAAATGGGTGTTTACTGCCCATCGGGTATAAATCAACAATAGAGCCACGTATTGCATATTCGCCATGCTCCATAACTTGTTGCACGTGCATGTAACCCGCTTGCTCTAAGTTTTCACGCAAAGCGTGGGTGTCTAATCTATCGCCTACTTTAAAATTAAGCGTTGAACCGTATATAAACGAAGCAGGGGCCGTGCGCAGCATCAGCGTTGATACAGGCATAATGAGCACGCTTTGTTGCTCGTTTTTCAGGGTATTAAGCGTTGCTAAGCGCGCTGAAATAATATCTTGATGGGGAGAAAAATGATCGTAAGGCAATGTCTCCCAATCCGGAAATATCATTACCGGGTTATCCGGAAGCAAATACTCTAATTCGGTTTCAAGGCGCAAAGCACTTGGTGTATCTGGCGTAACTATTAACACTAAGTTATCTTGTTGTTTTACACCTTGTGCAATGGCAATGCTCAAGCCACTGCCTAAAAGCTCGCCCCATTGAATTTTATCTTTTTGAGATTTTACCCAAGGCAAGGCTGCCCATTGCTCAAACGCCATTAATTACTCCATTAAATTAGGCTCTTAGCTGCTAAGAGCCATACTATTATTTAGTCGCGATAGATTTTTGTTAAATCTTGATAATGATCAATTCTGCGGTCGCGTAAATACGGCCAGATACGTCTTACGTTTTCGCTGCGTTTTTGATCAAGTTCAACCATTAATATTTGTTCACTTTGATTATCGGCCTCTGCCAATATTTCGCCTTGGGGACCTGCAATAAACGAGTTACCCCAAAATTGAATGCCGTCACTTTGTCCACTCGGGTCGCGCTCAAGACCAACACGATTACAGCTAATCACTGGAACGCCATTGGCTACCGCATGGGCTCGTTGGCTAATAACCCAAGCATCTTTTTGACGGGTTTGCTCATCTTTATCATCGCGTGGATCCCAGCCAATGGCTGTTGGATAAATTAAAAGCTCTGCACCGGCCATCGCCATTAAACGCGCCGCTTCAGGAAACCACTGATCCCAACACACCAGTACGCCAAGTTTGCCCACTGAGGTTTGAATAGGCTCAAAGCCTAAGTCGCCAGGAGTAAAGTAAAACTTTTCGTAAAAGCCAGGGTCATCCGGTATATGCATTTTACGGTATTTACCGGCAATACTGCCGTCTTTTTCGAGCACCACTGCGGTATTGTGGTAAAGGCCTGTAGCGCGCTTTTCAAATAAAGACGCGACAATTACAATACCAAGCTCTTTAGCAAGTTCACCTAACGTGTTACTACTCGGCCCAGGTATTGTTTCGGCTAAATCAAAGACGTCGACATCTTCAGTTTGGCAAAAATATAAACTACAGTGTAATTCTTGTAGCACAACAAGTTGTGCACCTTGACTGGCTGCATCGCGAATGCCAGCAATTGATTTTTCAATATTGTGTTCAGCGTTGTCACTGTTGCTTTGTTGCACTAAGGCAACTGATAAATTTGCAGGGCTTGTCATTGTGCTGCTCCAGCTAAAAATCCACGAGGTAATTGCATTGTAATGCAGTGAAGACTGCCAAATTGCTCAATAATAGGTAAACAATTTACCCCAATAATTGTGTGCTCTGGGTATGCTTTTTGAACCTGCGCTAACGCGCGTTGGTCGTTTATATCGTTATAAGTAGGCACTAATACCGCATTGTTAATAATTAAGTAATTTGCATAGGTGGCGGGTAAGCGCGTGTTTTCATCATCGTACACGGCTTTTGGCCATGGCAACTCAATTAGCTTATATGGGGTGCGATCGGCAGTTTTAAAGCTTTGTAGTTGCTTTTGCATGGCATTAAGCGCGCTGAAGTGCTCATCGGTTTCATCGTCACATTGCACATACACAAGGGTATTATTTGGTGCAAAACGCACTAAGGTATCAATGTGGCTGTCGGTGTCGTCACCTGCTAAATAGCCATGATCAACCCATAAAAAATCTGTTGCGCCCAAGTGCGCTTTTAAAAGCGCTTCTATGTCACTTGGGTTTAAATTTGGGTTACGGTTTTTATTAAGCAAACATTCGCTGGTTGTTAGCAACACACCATGCTCGTTTATTTCAATACCGCCACCTTCAAGTACCATATCGAGCGCTTGATAGTAGTTGTTTTTGCTACTTAACTCTTTTACCAAAGTACGATTAATTTCATTATCTAATGCGCTTTCAAATTTATTGCCCCAACCATTGAAAGTAAAATCATATACTTTTAGTTGCTCGGGTGAGTCAATAGCGCCACAAGTAAGCGGGCCATGATCGCGCGCCCACGTATCGTTGGTAGGGGTTACTACAAAATGAACACGATTCAAAGGGATGTTAGCGCTATTTAGCAATGCTGTAATATGCATTTTTAAGGCACTATTATGCGCCACAATAACAAGCTTTTGCTGCGTTGTTATATGCTTAGCAAGCTCAATATATACAGGTTCTACACGGGCTAATTTATCAGCCCAATCTGTGTCTTTATGCGGCCATGTAAGCATAACAGCGTCTTGCTCGGCCCATTCAGGTAAAAGTCTAAAGTTCATGGATTTTTAATACAAATAAAGATGGGGCTAGTTTAGCAGTTCAATTACTGCTAAGTCACTTCTAAATGAGTGTTTGGCTCACAATTTTAAAGCGATTTGAGAAGTAAATAAACGCTAGCTTTTGTCGTTTGTACTCTCTTTGGCTTTTTCAAGTTGCTGGCGCTTTTTAAGCTGGCGAGTTTGCGCATGTAAGCTGGCTCTTACAACCAACTCTTGGTCGCTGTCTCTTATTGATACAAATAACAGGGTATATTGGTAGTGCTCATTATCTTGTTTTTCAATGGCAACCACTTCGCTATAACAATACACCGCAGAGGCCTCGTGTTGTAAAAAAAGTTTAGTACGAAACTTTTGCTCTAATGTATACAAATGTTCACTGGTAAACTTAATGCCGCCACCGCCGTAACTATCGCAATAGATAGAGTTATCTTCTGGTTGTTCAGAGGCTAAAATATGACTCATGATCAAATCTATTTTGCGCGACTGAGCTTGTAAAAAAGTAGTTAGTTCTTGGGCAATATCACCTAAATTACGCAAAGGGCCTAAGACGCTTTGCTCTAAACTGCTTACTTCGTTAGCAAGTTTAAATAAAGGCGGAATATCAGCGTCAAGTTCAGCTAAACTTTTTGGCACAGCCGAATCATCTACGGCAAACAGATTGACGCGATTACTTTCATCAATTTGAAAATAAAGCTCAAAATCTGATAATTTTTGATTATTCATATGTAACTCCTATCCGTTAATAGTAGCGTTGCCACTACTAAATTACTACACAACACGCCAATAAAATTAAGCTAAATATCTGTTTGCCCTCATTATAAAAAGCCAAATCAACTAAAATTGCGCTAACTTTCAATATTTACCAAACAGGCATAATGATTAAAAAAGTTTTAAAAGGTAATACGTTTACATTGCACTATGTATGTTAGCAACTAATAAATAACCAATAATTAACAAAACTCCTTGTAATTAGCCCTAAAACTCGTAATCTTACGGTAATAATAATAACAAGGGACTACCCACGTGGCTCGAGGACTTAAATTAGCCAGTACATTCTCAGACATATCCACGCAACTGCGGCGTTTCGTGTCTAAAATTGTGTTGCCTGACGATGTTGATGATATTGTTCAAGAAACCTTTGTTAAAAGTTATGAAGCTGAATTAAAGCAAGATATTCAATACACCCGTAGCTACATGTTAAAAACAGCTAAACACCTAGCACTTAATCATATAGCTAAATGGGATAATAAATTTAGTACCCCTTTAAATCACGAAACTGAACTCCCCAAATTGCTTAAATCAATGCAATTAGAAGACGAATACACCTCTAAAGAGCGTTTTTTATTATTTTGTCGGGCGACTGAGCAATTAAGTCCTGTTGTAAGAAAGTGCTTTATTTTAAAAAAAGTCTATGGAATGAGCCAAAAAGAGATCGCACAGCAAATGCAGCTAAGTCAAAGTACGGTAGAAAAACACATTGCCAAAGGGTTATTAAATACCATGCTATATATGCGCGAACAGTCACACGATGAAAGCGACCATTGCCAACAAAGTGCGGACATAATGAGGGCAGCAAAATGAATAACATCCATCAATTTACTTCAAAAGAATTAATCTTAGAAAAAGCATCGCAATGGATAAGTGCGATTGATCGTGGCTTAAGTACACAAGAGCAAGAGCAATTTAAACTGTGGATGCTACAAAGCACGGCTCATCAGAATGCGGTATATGAATTAGCACAATTATGGGATGACTTAAGTGTGCTTAACGAGCTCAGCGTATTGTTTCCTAATAAGCACTCTGCAGGCATTAAAACAAAGCCTTCCTATGTATATGGTATTGCGGCAAGTGTTGTTGCAGCTTTAATGATGTGCAGCTACTTTTTGCTAAATATAGATAGCAATTTCAACAAAAATTTAGCCAAGGTAAATTATACAAAAATTTATAAAACAAAAGTTGGCGAGCAAGCAACCTATGTTTTACCGGATGGCACAATTGTACAACTTAATACCAATAGCTCATTAGAAGTCGCTTATAGCCAAGGCCGTAGGCAATTGTTACTAAGTCGTGGCGAGGGGCGTTTTAATGTTGCTAAAGATGCATCACGCCCATTCAGCGTGATGGCCGGTGATAAAAGCTTTACCGCTCTCGGTACTGTATTTAATGTGCAGCGCAATACTTCGTCAGATCTCGAGCTGGTTGTTACTGAGGGTAAAGTGATGATCACCGATCCTAGCGTTGCTGTTAATGCTGATGATTTTAAAGCGTATCAACAAGCTGATAATAACAATCATGAAATTCGTCAAATTAATGCCAATATTGTGATTTCCGGTGAAAAAGCCATTATTGAACAAAGCGTTACCAAACCAATCACACAGTTATCGGTTGATGATGTACAGCGTGACTTAGCTTGGCAAAATGGCATGTTGATATTTAATGGTGAGCAACTGGTTGATGCCTTAAACGAAGTCAGCCGTTATACCGCTACGCGGTTTGAACTATCATCTGATGAGTTAGCCCGTATAAAAGTGGCCGGTGTTTTTAAAGCGGGTGATGTGGCAGGGCTGTTAGAGAGCTTACAAAATAATTTTTCGATTGAACATGAACGTTTAGGCGAGCATGTTGTTAGCCTAAAATATCAAAAAAAATCATAGGTAATCGTAATGAAAATCACACCATTGTTAATCAATGTTGCTCATAAGGGTGTAAAAAGTAATTTAAAGATTAAAAAAATGATAAAAAACTATAGAGGATTTTTGTTTGCTAACTGTTTATATAAGTTGCGCAGTAACCATACGTGCCATTTAACTCAATTTGGCCTTGTTGCACCGCTGTTTTTAAGTATCAGTGTGTATGCAAGTCAAACCGAGGGGCAAATGATGCAATTTGATATAAAAGCGCAACGAGCAGACAAAGCCTTAATAGAATTTGCTAAGCAAACAGAACAAACTGTGGTTTTTTCGTATGAACTTGCCAAGCAATACGAAGCAAATTCGTTGTATGGATTTTATTCTCAACTTGATGCACTAAAAGCATTACTGGCTGAGACACAGCTCGATGCGGTTGTTGATCAAAATGGTTTACTGAGTATTAAACTCAAACAAATCAATAGGAAAGATAACAACATGATGAAGCTTTCAGGAGTTAGTGCAGCTGTATTACCTGCTTTACTTGCAGTTAATTCACAAGGAATCAATGCCGCTGAACAAAGCGCAGAACAAAACATCGAAAAAATTGCTATTGTAGGTAGCCGTGTCGCAGGGCGCTCAGTTGAAGACTTACCTGTCCCCGTTGATATTTTAAGTGCAGAAGCACTCGAAAATACCGGCCAAACAGAAGTTGGCCGCATGCTTCAAGCTATTGCACCTTCTTTTAACTTTTCAAGTTCATCTATCAGTGATGGTACTGACGCATTAAGACCAGCAACGCTACGTGGCCTAGGGCCAGATCAAACGTTGGTATTGATCAATGGTAAGCGTCGTCACCAAGCCAGTATTATTCATATTAATACTTCGGTGGGGCGTGGTACGGCGGGTACCGATATGAACGCTATTCCAGCCTCAGCAATTAAACGTATTGAAGTACTGCGTGATGGCGCTGCGGCTCAATATGGTTCTGATGCAATTGCCGGTGTTATAAATATTGTGCTCAAAGATGGCAGCGAAGGTGGTAAAGCCGCTATTAACTACGGTGAGTACTCAGAAGGTGATGGCGAAACTGTTAACATCGACTTTAATAAAGGCTTTGCTTTAGGTGACAATGGTTATTTAAATACGACTATAAACTATCGTGACCGCGCACCAACTAACCGTGCAGGGCTTCATGGTTCATGTCAATTTTATGGTTGTACTGAGCTCAGTGACGGCACGTTACTGGCAGGCGACCCGCGTGAACTAACCGCGCCACGCGATACATTTAGAATTGGCGATGCCGACTCTCAACAATTTGGTTTAACGGTTAACACCGGCTACGAATTAGGAGCGGGTGAACTATACGGTTTTATTACCTACTCAACGCGTGATAACGAATCAGCAGCATTTTTCCGTCATAATGCCAATGCCGGTGGTAACCCAGTATTACAAGATGGTGATGCGACAGTTCCGGCTGGCTTTTTACCAAAAATAAACACTACGATTGACGATATTTCATATAACTTTGGTTATAAAACGCAGTTTGATAACGACTCAAGCTTAGACTTATCGTACACCTATGGTGAAAACAGCATTGATTACACCACTAGCGATACGATTAATGCCTCTTATGCCAACTTCTTACGTTACGACCAAGGCTTAAGCGCTGCAGATATTCGCGCCACTATTCCACGTCAAGGTTACGCGTATGGTATGGAGTTATCACTGCAAACGATTAATCTTGATTTTACTCAAAATTTTGATGATTACTCATTAGCAATGGGCGCAGAAATACGCACCGATGAGTACCGTATTTTAGAGGGCAGTGAATACGCATACCGCGATTACGATACCAACAATGGTGTTAATATTTATGATGGACTGAGTGGTGGTATTGGTAGCGAAAATGCATCAGGTGGCACACAAGGCTTTGGTGGTTCATCGCCAGCATCGTCGGTTGATGAGTCGCGCGATGTGATCTCGTTTTACTTAGACGCTGAAGCTTACGTTATTGAAGATGTGATTATCTCAGGGGCGTTACGTTACGATAATTACAAAGGGTTTGGTGATACAGTTAACTTTAAACTCGCGGGGAACTGGTCACTAACCGAAGATATTTCACTTCGTGGTGCATTAAGCTCAGGCTTTAGAGCACCTTCAATGCAGCAGTTGTACTTTAACAATATCAGCACGCAGTTTGTTGTAGGCCCTAATGGTAATTTAGTGGCTGAAGAAGTAGGGACCTTTAGAAACGATTCAGCCCTTGCGCAAAGTTTAGGTATTCCTAAATTAACAGAAGAGAAATCTCAAAACCGCAGTTTAGGTATTGTTTATAATGTAAGCGATAATATTAATGTAACGCTTGATTACTACTCAATCGATATTGACGACCGTATTGTAATTAGTAATCGCTTAGGTAAAGGCTTATCAAGCAGTCTTGATGCTGCGTTATTAAGTTCAGGTGCGGGTGCAGGGCAGTTTTTCTTAAATGGCGCTGACACTGAGACACAAGGTATCGACTTTGTGGCTACATGGAATACAGAAGGCCTAGGCGGCACGCTTGATTTTACTTTAGCGGCTAACTTTACAGAAACCGATGTCGTGTCGTTATTTACACCTGCAGGTTCTGGTCTTGAAACCGTGCCAGTCGATGATGTGTTTTCTGATCAAGAAATTTCTATCATTGAAGAATGGCAACCAGAAGATCGCATTAACTTAAGTGCACTTTATCGCCGTGACGACTGGACTGTTAATTTATCACTTAATCGTTTTGGTGAGTACACAGTTGAAGATGGCGGCCGCCAGACTTACGGTGCTGAAATTTTAACTGACATTAAAGTTAATTACTTTGTAACTGATAACTTATCGGTAAACATTGGCGCAAATAACTTATTTGATGTTTACCCTGATGAAAACACCATAGGTAATTCACGTTCGGGTACTATTGTAGATGCTCAAGGTAATACCATTGTCAGCAGTGATGGGGTATTTAAGTACTCTCGTCGTTCAGCGCCATTTGGTTTTAACGGTGCTTACTACTACGTAGGTGCAGAATACCGCTTTTAATAAGGGTCTGTTGACCTTTGTGGATTAAAATTTGTTCAAACTAGGAGCGGTTTAATCGCGGCGCGAGGCTTGTAACTTAGTGGGCTCGATAACTGCTCCTGCGTTATTCTACTGGCTTACATCCATGTAAGA
>NZ_JASDDE010000051.1:0-27344 GCF_030407565.1 Pseudoalteromonas sp. APC 3694 | reverse complement strand
AATATCATCTTTGATTCAATATGTTAGTAAATCTCTAAACCAGAGTTCAGGTTAGTTACATATATTTTCGTAAATACTTTTTAAATACAGGGTCGGTTT
The DNA here is from genome assembly GCF_030407565.1 of Pseudoalteromonas sp. APC 3694. Taxonomy (NCBI): domain Bacteria; kingdom Pseudomonadati; phylum Pseudomonadota; class Gammaproteobacteria; order Alteromonadales; family Pseudoalteromonadaceae; genus Pseudoalteromonas; species Pseudoalteromonas sp. APC 3694. Next base: position 27,245 of record NZ_JASDDE010000051.1, on the reverse strand, counting down.
GAGCTAGTTCTTTCTGCTCTTCTAATATCTCTTTTAATATTGCACCTGATGTAAGCGGATTCGCAAGCACCACTCTAAATACCACGGTTGGTTGGTTATCATATTGAACTGGCGTTAAACGTGTACGCGATACAAACGAGCGACCTGATTCACGTTGACGTTTTTGCATGCTTGCAGTAAAACGATTAAGCGCGGCAAAGATATCTAAACGGGTTTGTGCGTCGGCCTGTGCTATCGCATTTTTAATTTGCTTAGGGACATAACGATAAGTTAGCAAACATAGCTCAGGTTCTGATATTAATTCAAAGTCTTCATCTGCTTTTATCAAACCAGCAAAGTAACGTGCTTTTTTAATACTGCGATCGATAAGCATTTCATAGCCTTTACGACCAATAACACGTAAGCAAGCATGCACTAACATCGCCATACCAGGGCGGCTCCCCTCAAGGGTATGGCTGCCTAAATCTTTAGAGCCTTTACGTAAAATATATTCAGCATGATGCTCTATGGCATCAGTTGCAGCAGGGTCTTTAAACAGCACCAAACCTGCTCCCATCGGTACATACATTTGTTTATGCGCATCAATGGTGATTGAATCTGCATGCTCAATACCTTTTAAAAGGTGCCTATGGGTATTAGAAAGTAAAGTAGCTCCGCCCCACGCCGCATCAACATGAAAGTGGCAATTAATCTCTTGTGCTAAATTAGCCATGTCTTCAAGTGGATCGATATTACCAGTTTCAGTCGTTCCGGCTACACCAATAATTGCCATCACTTTAATGCCTTGCGCTTCAAGCTCTAGCGCTTTTTCTCGCATAGCAGCTACATCAACTTTATTATCAGCCGATGTTTTAATACCAATTAAATTCTCACGGCCAATACCTAATAAATCAACCGATTTGCCTAATGAGTAATGACCTCGCTCAGAGATTAAAACCGCCAGTCCTTTGTAACCATAGTGGAGCATTCCCGCCACTAAACCTTGTGCAGCAATGCCTTTAAAGTTGCCATCTGCTTTCAATAAGCGGTTGCGGGCAATCCAAAGTGCTGTAATGTTAGCTACTGTGCCACCAGAGCAAAATGCTCCTAAAGAGGTTTTTGCACTGTGCATCCATTTAGAATAAAAACCATCACTTTGGCTATAAGCTAAATGATGCATCATTCCTAAAACTTGACGCTCTAATGGGGTAAACGCTTTTGAGGTTTCTATTTTTACAAGGTTTTGATTTAGCCCAACCATTAATTTCGATAACGGCAGTAAAAAATGTGGCAGAGCAGATGTCATGTGACCAATAAAGCTTGGCGCTGCGGTATGTACAGAATGAGCAACCAGCTGTTCCATAATATCTTGGGCATAGCAAGACACAAACGTTGGCTCTTCAGGGATAGCCGCCGATTGAAAATCTTTTTCTATTTCATGTAATGGTTTTTCAATTGCCGCGATATTTTCGTTTAAGAAACCTGCTAAATTACTCGAAATTTCAAGCTCTATTTTGCTCAAAGTTGAGTCAGGGGCCTCTGGAACGGTAAATATCCGTTTGAGGCTTTCTTTAGAGGCGACGGCACAACGCTTTTGATCCATCTTCATACCTAGTGTGTGACTAAAACACCTGTTAGTTTGTAAAACACGCTAATTTAAGGTGTTTTTAAGCAACGGCATTTCTAAAAAATTGCGCTAACTTTACTGCAATATGACAAAAATGTCTCGTTTTAAGCCATAAAAGACAATACAAAATAGATAACATTTCACTATTTTTTATATTTAGTACAAAGGGTAATTAAAATATTGGGCATTTATAATTTTTAAGTATAATAAATCTAACAAAAAATAAGGATGTTGCATGCTAAAAGGAAATCTAAAATTAACTCGGTTGGCGCTCGGTACCGTCTTTTTTTTAGTCAGCTTAATAATTTACAGTTACTACACCTACACTGCCATCAATAATGATGTTATACGCAGCATTGATAATCGTTTATTAAATGCAGCCACCAGCGTAAAGTACATTTTAGGTAATGATTATCACGATAAAGTAGCGCAAGAAATTAGCTTTTCAAGCTATCAAAATAAAGCCGACCAGCTTTCGGCATTGGCCAATGATTTAAATATAGATTATTTATATTCAATGGTACTGATTGATGAAAATGTTTATTTTACTGCCTCTAGCTACACTCAAGATGATCAAAATAACGGTAAAGTTACTCAGTTTTTAGATCTTTATCCCGAAGCCACGCCAATAACTATGGCTGCATTTTTATCAACGGCCCCTATTTTTGAAACCTCAACAGCGCATCGCGGCCATTCTAAAACAGTATATATTCCTCATCTGGCAAAAAATGGCAGAACCTATATTACAGCTGCAGATATTAGCGTTGATAAAATTAGCAATGCGTTAAAAACAGACTTATATCAATCTATGTTTCATTTTTGCTGCGTAATTATTATTTTATTAATAGTTTATACTCTTTATTACTATGGAGTACGTCGTTCATTAATGAGCGACCATGCAAGCGGATTCGAAAATCATATTGCCTTAGAAAAACGGCTAAAAAAAAGCAATGAACATCATTTACAAATTGCGATTATTTTAGTGAACGAAATTGATAATATCAGCCGTTTTTTTGGCACAAAAACAGCCGATGAAGTGATGAAAAAGCTGCTCACTCACTTTAAGCAGCAAGCCCGTTTGCACGCACGTATTTATCGTATTGCAACTAATAAACTCGCTATTTTGACTGATAAAGAAACTCCCTTTGATGAGCTATATAGCATTATTCAATCCCATAATAAAAATACACCTTTTATTACAGACCCATTTATTTATATTACGCTCAACGCTGGAGTGGCAAGAGGGAATAAGTCATTACTGCTTAAGAATGCTCATATTGCGTTACTGCAATCTAAGCAGGGCGATCAGAGCATAGTTAACTACTGTGAGGCAATTAATGACGCTAAATCTCTATATTTATATAATGTTGAAATAGCAAAAGAAATTCGTGAAGCATTTGATGCTCATCGTGTTGTTCCTTACTTTCAGCCGGTTATAAATACTCATACCGATGAAGTTATTAGGTATGATTGCTCACCGAGAATAGTCACTTCACAAGGGGAGATTTTAACCCCTGATACCTTTGCAAATGCACTAAATAGACTGCGTATGAATGGCATGTTAACCCATGCACTGTTTACTCAATGTGTTTCACGTTTTCGTAAATCAGCAATTTGTTGGGAGTTAACGCTGTGCGCTGAAAACATTGCAGATCCCACTATTTATGATCATATTGCGTATGAGCTTCATCGCTACCCTAATCCTGAAAACATTACTATTTCGATTTTAGAGTCGCAGGTTATTTCACATTACTATGAAATAAAGTCATTTATCGCAATGGTAAAAAGTAAGGGGGCAAAGGTGGTGATGCACTGCTGGGGTAATGAGTTTATTAATACTCTTAATACTTTAAAAGTGGAGGTTGATGGTATAAAACTTGATGGTGCAATCACAAAGCAGCTATTAAATGATGCAAATACGTCGCTATTTATATCCTACATCACTGATATAGCCCAGCAGCTTGAACTTGAATTGGTTGTTGAAGCGGTAGAAAGTGATACGGTTGCAGAGTTACTCAGCCAACTAAATGTGACGCTGATGCAAGGTAGTTTCCTTGGCAAACCAACGCCACATGTTACTGACTTTAAAAAAGCAATGAATTAGTTATTAATATTAATGGCTAGTCGGTGGCTTTGCTGACCACTGGCCCAGTACTTACGCTCAAAAGGAGTAATTGCTTCATCTGATTCAAACAACGCGGTTTGACAAGGATACCCAGCTAACTCGAGCGCTCTGGCGAACTCTTTAACATAGATATCCCAGTTACTGCGCACTTCAAGCAAACCACCTAATTTAACAATAAAGGGGAAGATAGCCGCCCCATGCCAGCGCCTTTGTATGTGTTTAGACTTAGGCCAAGGGTTAGGGTAAAGCAAATAGTGATGCGTAGGCTGCCAATTAGCAGCCACCGCTAAACGCCAAAAGTCATTTAAGTCAGCTTGCACTAAAATGTATTGACCACTCTCAGTTTGTTTATACTCAACATCATGCTTATCAAGTCGGTGAGATGACTTATCAATGCCCACAACTAACGCTTCAGGATGACGTTTTGCTAAATTAGCGGTGCTCTCCCCGACCCCACAACAGGAATCTAAAATAAGCGGCCCATTAAAGGCTTGCACTTTAGCATTAACTTCATCAAATGCGGTTTGCGTATGTGTTGCAATTGGCTTTTTAAACTCGGCTTGTAAGTGTTTATTAACTATTTCATCAAGCTTTTCATGAAGCCCCGCTTGATTAGATACAATACTACGTGAATTTGCATCGCTCATTAGTGTCTTAGCCCCACACCTTTTTTAATTAGCGTCAGTGCTAAAGTAAATAGGACACTGATAAACACCAACAACACACCCATTGCGACCGATAAATCTACATCCGACACACCTAAAAACCCATATCTAAATGCGTTAACCATATAAATAATAGGATTAATTTGCGACACCATTTGCCAAAAATCAGGCAGTAAAGTGATTGAATAAAACACCCCGCCTAAATAGGTTAGGGGTGTTAAAATAAAGGTCGGAATAATACTTATGTCATCAAAGCTGTTTGCATAAATAGCGTTGATTAACCCGCCCAAGGCAAACACCGCCGAGGTAAGAATAACAGTGGCCATAATCACAAAAATATTATGTATTTGTATATCTACAAAAAATAAAGAAACACACGTTACAATAAAGCCAACCATAATGCCACGGGTCATGCCTCCGCCCATATAACCCAACACAATGATGTAATTAGGCACAGGTGCAACCAATAACTCTTCAATACTTTTTTGAAACTTAGTTGAGTAAAAGCTTGAAGCTACATTCGAGTAAGAGTTTGTTATAACTGACATCATAATAAGGCCAGGAACAATAAACTCCATGTAACTAAAGCCGCCCATATCGCCAATACGCGAGCCTATTAAGTTCCCAAAAATAACAAAATATAAGCTCATAGTAATCGCTGGCGGCACTAAGGTTTGCACCCAAATACGCAAAAAGCGAATACACTCTTTAATCCAAATACTTTTTAAGGCTACGCCATATTTAAACATTTATTCGCCCCGCCCTTGCTCTAATAAACCTACAAATAATTCTTCTAATCGATTTGCTTTATTGCGCATGCTTAGCACAGTATTACCTTGTTCGGTTAACGCACTAAATACAGCATTAAGCCCTTGTGATTTAGCCACTTCAACTTCAATGGTGTGCTCATCAGTCATGGTGAAATTATACCCTTCAAGTGTCACCGGATTGGTAGGCTGCTTTAAATCCAGTACAAAGATTTCTTTGTCTAATTTAGCCAACAAAGCTTTTATAGTAGTGTTTTCAACTATGCGACCGGTATCAATAATAGCGATGTTTTTACACAGTAGTTCAGCTTCTTCAAGGTAGTGAGTGGTTAAAATAATGGTCACACCTTGTTCGTTGATTTGTCTTAAAAACTCCCACATTGAGCGGCGCAGCTCTATATCAACGCCCGCAGTTGGTTCGTCTAAAATAAGTAACTTTGGCTCATGCATTAAGGCACGTGCAATCATCAAACGACGCTTCATACCACCAGAAAGAGTACGTGCTTGCTTATCTTTTTTCTCGATTAATCCAAGTTGCGCTAAGTATTTATCTGCACGTTTATGTGCTTCGCCGCGCGGTACACCGTAGTAACCTGCTTGATTAACGAGTATTTGGCTTAGGGTTTCAAACTGGCTAAAGTTAAACTCTTGTGGTACTAGGCCTAAATTCGCTTTAGCCGCTTCAAGGTCGGTATCAATATCGTGACCAAATACTTCAACTTTGCCTTTGGTCTTATTAACCAGTGAAGAAATTACCCCAATAGTGGTTGATTTACCCGCCCCATTTGGACCTAACAGTGCAAAAAAGTCACCTTCATGCACTTGTAAATCAACCCCTTTTACTGCCTCTACCCCATTTTTGTAAACCTTGGTAAGGCCTTCAATATTTAAAGCAATGTTTTGCTTATTCATTTCTTACCCTCACCATAACCCCAGCGCTTTGTGAGGTTATGTTCAATATTTAAATGATCTAAAATTCGCGCCACCATAAAATCAACCAAGTCTTCTATACTTTGTGGTTGATGATAAAACCCAGGAGCAGCGGGCATGATAGTGACCCCTAAACGCGACAATTTGAGCATATTTTCCAAGTGAATTTCGCTAAATGGCGTCTCGCGTGGCACTAGAATAAGCTGGCCTCGCTCTTTTATCACCACATCGGCAGCGCGCTCTAATAAATTATCTGATGCGCCGACTGCAATCGCAGACACTGACCCGGCACTACATGGACATACTATCATTTTTTTCGGTGCTGCTGAGCCCGAAGCCACCGGACTGAACCAGTTATCTTTGCCAAATACCTTTAATTGTTCAGGCTTGGCGTTAAATAATACACTTAACTGCTCGGTAGCTTTATCTTCATTCCCTGATAACTTTATATTAGACTCGGTATCAAAAACTACACGCGCGGCACTTGAGATAAGCACATACACTTGAAATTGTTGTTCAAGTAACACTTCCAACAGCCTTAACCCATATGATGCGCCTGATGCGCCACTAAATGCTAAGGTAATTGTATCTTTAAATTGCACATTATTCTCCGCTGTATTTATCGGTCAAACCATCAACAAGTTGCTGATGAAGACCATTAAAACCACCATTACTCATAATTAAAACATGTTGATTTGGCTCAACATTCTCAAGCACTGTATCAATAATAGCGGTTGTAGAATCAAAGCACTGCATACCCGCTTTGTCAGCTTGCTCTTTAAGTGACCAGTTTAAATTTTCTGGTTCAAATAACAGCACATCATCTGCATCGCGAAGTGAATCGAGAAGTGTAAATTGATGCACTCCCATTTTCATGGTGTTAGAGCGCGGCTCTAAAATTGCAATAATTTTTTCATCCCCCACTTTAGCACGCAGCCCCGCAAGTGTTGTTTGAATCGCGGTAGGGTGATGGGCGAAATCGTCATACACTTTAATATGATTAATATCTGCTTTAAGCTCCATCCGCCTTTTTGGGCTGATAAACTCGCCCAAAGCTTCAATACTGTGCTCTATTGCAATTCCCACATGGCGTGCTGCTGCAATAGCCATAATGGCATTTTTAACGTTATGCTCACCAATCGCTTGCCAACTAACAACGCCTTGTAACTGCCTATTTAGTAAAACATTAAATTGAGAACCATCGGCTTTGAGTAATTCATAACTCCAATCATCACCTAATGTTTCGCTCTCGCTCCACAACCCTTTTGCAATCACATCGCTCAGTGCTTCATCATTTTTTGGCCAAAGCACTTTGCCGCTTTGCGGTAGTGTACGTATCAAATGGTGAAATTGTTTTTTAATTGCGTTTAAATCTTCAAAAATATCAGCATGATCAAATTCAAGATTATTTAAAATAAGTGTTCGAGGTAAATAATGAACAAACTTACTGCGTTTATCAAAAAAGGCCGTGTCGTACTCATCGGCTTCTATAACAAAAAATGGCGTTTGCCCAACTCGCGCAGAAAGACCAAAGTTTTGTACAATTCCGCCAATTAAAAAGCCCGGTTTTAAACCCGCATATTCAAGTATCCACGCCAGCATACTGGCGGTGGTTGTTTTACCATGAGTTCCTGCCACAGCCAGCACCCACGAATCTTGTAGTAAGTTATGTTTTAGCCACTCAGGTCCTGAGGTATAAGGCAGGCTCTTATCGAGTACATATTCAACACACGGGTTACCACGGCTCATAGCATTACCAATAACAACGATATCTGGAGCTGGCTCTAGTTGAGATACGTCATAGCCCTGTGTTAGTTCAATACCCAGTTCTTGTAACTGAGTACTCATTGGTGGGTAAACGTTTTGATCTGACCCAGTAACGTGGTGACCCAATGATTTAGCTATAGCGGCAATACCACCCATAAATGTGCCACAAATACCCAAAATATGTATATGCATTTACTATCCTTTCATCCTGCGCGGAGTTTGCTCTAGGGCAAAATTTAATGGCGTTATAATGCCAAAATTTAGCTTAAGTTACCATTAACCCTTGGCGCAAATAAAAAAGCCTCCCAAAGTGGGAGGCTTTCCTGAAGATTAATAGCTTATAGCATTAAAAAGAATATTAAACCGACACCTAATAATAAACGATAAATAACAAATGGTAGCATTCCCATTCGCTCAATCACTTTTAAAAACATAAAAATACAAGCATAAGCTGATAAAAACGACAGCACTACACCTAACAATAAAGCAGTCCAATCAACAATATGATCGCCAAGCGCTAGCTCTGCTGTGTAATAAAGGCCCATCATTGAAATGATTGGAATAGCTAATAAAAACGAAAAGCGCGCTGCACTTTGCTTATTCATACCTAACATTAAACCCGCTGTCATGGTAATACCTGAACGTGAAGTGCCAGGGATCATTGCAACGGCCTGTGCAAAGCCAATAATGAGGGCCGTTTTCCAGTTTAGCTGATAGATTGTTTTTATTTGCTTACCTTTGGCATCGGCGTACCAAAGCAATAGACCAAATACGATTGTTGTGGTCGCAATCACCCATGCACTGCGCAAATACAGTTCAACAAAATCTTTTAGCAATAGCCCTAAAATAGCGGCAGGCACAGTACCTAAAATTATCCACCAGCCTAGTTTGCTGTCATCTGTTGTACCTTGTGCACCAAACGATTTAAACCAAGCACCGAGTATATCGGCCACTTCTATACGAAAATAAATAACAACAGCAATTAACGTTCCTACATGAACGGCAACATCAAATGCCAAGCCTTGATCTTCCCAGCCTAAAATTTGCGACGGTAAAATTAAGTGTGCAGAACTCGATATAGGTAAAAATTCAGTAAATCCCTGAATTAGGGCTAAAACAATTATTTCTATAATACTCATGGGTTAGAAAACTCCACCTTCCATAGTTTTTGTTGAGGGTTGTTATATGCATTCCATATTTGGGCAATCGTTTTTTTTGCTACAGGGTGATAAAAATCAGGAGCCACCTCTGCTAAAGGCTGTAATACAAAGGCATTTTTGGTAATTTCGTCACGTGGTAGTTGAGCTGGGCTCTCGCAAATGACATCATCGTAAAAGAGTAAATCGAGATCCAAGGTGCGCGGGCTAAATTTTTTATCATTTGCTTTGCGACCATTATCGCGCTCTATTTGTTTTAATAACGCACACACATCTTCAAGCGCCATATCGGTAGTGGCAGCAAGTACGGAGTTGTAAAAGTTATTACCGGCAAAACCCACCGCTTCACTTTCAAACACCGAAGAATGTTGTGTATTTTTAAAATGTTTATTTAACGCCACTAAAGCACGCCTGATATGCTCTGCTTTATTAATATTCGACCCTAAGCTAATAAATATTTGCGCCATTTAAGCCGTAGCCTTATTGCGGGTTATTTCTACACCGACGGTTTGCGCTTGTGCAACTGCAGCGGGCTTACTTACTTTTATTGTCACTTTTGGGGTATTAAATTCGGTTAAAATGATTTGCGCTAATTGCTCCACCAGTGTTTCTAAAAGCTCTACCGGTTTAGCCGTACTGTGTTCGATAACACGCTCACTTACCTTAGCGTAATCCAGTGCCAAGTTAATATCGTCGTTTTGTGCTGCGGGCTTAATATCGCTTAGCATCTCAATATCAAAGTACAGGCTTTGTTTACTTTTCTTTTCAAAATCATACACCCCGATAATCGTTTCGACATGCAATTGTGATATAAATACCTTGTCCATTGATACTCCAAATGACTATAACAAGTCACTGAGTTAATTACATATTGTATCAATCAAATTAATACTATATATACTTTAATCAGTGTTTAAATATACTAAAATTACTTCTACAATAGAATCGTTACAAAATTGCGAGTAATTTAAGAAGCCCGTAAATTTTGACGCCAATAATAGCTTAAAAGTAATGATTAAAAAATAAGGAAGCGCGTGTTAGTCATTTTAATGTTTGTATTAGCCTATTTGCTCGGCTCGATTTCATCGGCCATTTTAGTGTCGCGGCTATTCAAACTCCCCGATCCACGCACGCATGGCTCCAATAATCCAGGTGCAACCAATGTTTACCGCTTAGGCGGGTCACTTCCTGCATGCTTAGTTTTAGTCTTCGATATTTTAAAGGGCACAATCCCTGTTTGGGGCGCTTATTTTTTAAAACTTGAGCCATTAGAGCTTAGTTTAATCGCCGTTGCTGCATGCCTGGGGCATATGTACCCGTTATTTTTTAGTTTTAAGGGCGGTAAGGCGGTTGCAACTGCATTTGGCTCGTTACTACCGATAGGGCTTTCTTTAGGAGGGTTATTGATTGGTACTTGGTTGCTGATTGTCGCGATTACTCGTTACTCATCACTTGCCGCGTTAGTGGCCGTTACGCTAGCGCCTTTATATACATGGTGGATAAAGCCGTTATATACCTTACCCGTGACCTTTATTACGCTACTGATCATTATTAGGCATCGTACTAATATTGTGCGTTTATTTAAAGGGGAAGAACCAAAAGTAGGGACTAAACAAGCCCCTACAGATGATAAGAAGTAATAACTAACCTAAATTATGGTTAATTATATTGCTTCTAAGCTATCGATTGGCCAGCGCGGTTTAGTTTTCATATCAAGCGAAGCAAACTGTCCCGCTTTTAAACGCTGCATACCAGCATAAGCAATCATTGCACCATTGTCAGTACAAAACTCAGTACGAGGGTAAAACACTTCGCCCTTCATACCTTGCATCACACGCTCTAGTTGCAAACGTAGTTGCGTATTAGCACTTACACCACCGGCTATTACTAAACGTTTAATACCCGTTTGTTTTAATGCGCGCTTACACTTAATCACTAAAGTATCTATAACGGCCGTTTGAAATGCATGGGCAATATCTGCTTTTGTTTGCTCGTCACTATCATTTTCACGAATAGCAATTGAAGCGGCGGTTTTTAGGCCACTAAAGCTAAAATCTAAGCCAGGTTTGTCTGTCATTGGACGCGGGAAAACAAATCGCTTAGCAACACCTTGTTCAGCCATTTTAGCCAAACGAGGGCCACCTGGATAATCAAGCCCAAGTAACTTGGCTGTTTTATCAAATGCTTCACCAGCAGCATCATCTACCGACTCACCCAATACTTCGTATTGACCAATACCAGCAACTTTTACCATCATGGTATGACCGCCAGAAACCAGTAAGGCAATAAATGGGAACTCGGGGACGTTTTCCTCAAGCATTGGCGCTAATAAATGCCCTTCCATATGGTGCACTGCCACCGCTGGGATATCCCAGCCATATGCTAAAGAGCGACCAATTGAGGTACCTACTAACAAAGCCCCTACTAAACCTGGCCCTGCCGTATAAGCAATACCATCTAAATCTTCAGGCCCACAACCCGCTTGCGCAAATGCCGCATCGATAAGCGGCAATGTTTTACGTACGTGATCGCGCGAGGCAAGTTCAGGTACTACACCACCATAGTCTGCATGTACTTTTACTTGGCTATATAATTGATGGGCTAGCAGCCCTTTTTCGTCATCATAAATAGCAATACCAGTTTCATCGCATGATGATTCAATGCCTAAAATTCGCATTGTTAATTCTCCTGCCACCTAACAAGGTGTTTAAAACAAATAACTTACAGTGCTAAACCAATGTTAGTTTGGCCATCAGCAAGGACATGCTTTTTCAATGCTTTCACATTTTCAGCAGTGATACGCCCCATTGCTTCTACAAAATCAATTAGTTCACCTAATACCTCTATTTCGTATTGCATCAGTGGGTGTTCACGCACCGCTTTGTTATCGGCAACATCACCTTCAACCGTCATTTGGTACTCAATAAAGCGAGCTACGGTGGCCTGTGATATTTTACTCACATTAACAAACTCTTGCTCATCTTGTGCTAAAAGGCCATGCATTAAACTCAGTAATGAGGTGGCAGCATCGATTGCAGGATAGGTACCAAACATATCAAAATCAGCAAGTTCAGGTACATTCGGCTCTATTTTTTCGACTTGCTTTTCTAAATCAATCTTACTTTTAGGAAGCAGTATCTTTTCCCAACATACATTTAAAGCATTACGTAAAATAACCTCATCGCCAAAACCGGTAGCCTCACTAAATAGTCCATAATTAGGCAACATACGCTCTATTAACGCACTGGCCAATACCGCCTTTTGTAGGTAATTTAACTCTCTAATACGCTGAAAATTATTCGCTTTTGTCATTCTTTAAAGTCCCACATGACCAACAAAAATCAAATGTTGATCCATTATGCTCATTACAGTTAGGGCACACCCAATCTGGAGCGGATTGTTTTACTTGCTGATAGTTTACCAATATTTCGCGTGCATGGCGCTCTTTTATCGCATAAACCTGCACACTTACTTGTGTTTGCTCAAACGGGATCTCGCCCATTGCACCTTGCAGCATTTCGCCTTTAATTTGACACTCAATTCCCGCATTCAGAATCAATCCTTTTATTATATTGGCCTCTAAACTATTTTCTGCGTTATAAAGCGTAACCCAATCAAATGATGTTACATTTGATTGGCTATTATTAGTATTTCGCAATATCCACCTCATTTACTTTATGTGTACAATAAGCCCGCGTAACCTAAAGCAAATAATATGATTGAAGGACACATTATGACGCTAACTACCCCAGGTTTACTTTTTCCAGCCATCTCATTGTTATTACTTGCCTATACAAACCGATTTTTAGTACTTGCGCAACTAATACGAGAATTGAATGCCCGTGAAGGGGAATCTATTCGTCCTGTTGTAGTGGCGCAAATAACTAATCTTAGAAAGCGAATAAAACTAATAAGGACCATGCAAGTATACGGAGTAGCCTCTTTTTTATTATGTACGTTATCTATGTTCGCATTATTTATAGAATTTAATACCACGGGCATTATTTTATTTGGTGTCAGTTTAAGCTGCTTAAGCTTATCTTTGCTTACTTCATTATTTGAAATTCACATCTCTTGTGATGCCATAGAAATTGAATTGCAAAACATTGAAAATAAGCCTTTAAGTAACCGAGTAAGTAAAAATTTTATTGAGCCCAACCCTAAAAGCAAAAGCAGCAATTAACAAACCGAGACTTTAATAAAGCTGTTATAAAATTGCATAAACTTGGTCAATAATAAAACCCTACAGTTATTTAACATTACCCAAAGGTATAACAACTTTTAGCAACTATTCTCTTTAAATACGATGAAAAGAAAGTTAATCTAAGGAGGTGGTTAAAAACATTATTTCAACTGATCTGTAGGGATATAAAGTCAGTATTTAATCTGCAATTCCCCTAGCTTACCTATAAAAAAGGACTATATAGTGAGATTTGAACAATTAGAACAGTTTGTAGCGCTTGGCCTACTTCGTCATTTTAGGCAAGCTGCAGAACAAACCCAAATTAGCACATCTGCGTTAACTCGTAGTATTCAAACTCTTGAAACAGAGCTTGGCTACGAACTTGTTACCCGCTCTACTCGCTCGGTTAAATTAACTCAAGCAGGGGAGCTTTTCCTCGACTTTGCTAAAAATACGCTCAATGAGCTAGAACAAATAAAGCATCGCGCTTTTCAATCAATTAATGGCACAGAAGAAAAAAAATTAGTGATTGGCTACACCACAACAACCAGCAGCATAGTACCAATCACCTGCGGCGAATTTTTGAGTCAGTACCCGCATATTAAAATTGAAATGCAGCTGCAAAACAAAACTGAGCTTCATAGAAAGTTACTTCAAGGGGAAATTGACATTAGTGTATGCTCGCAAATAGTCAATAGCATTGGTAGCGATATACAATTACCTGATCAACTTATTTTATTTTGTTCAAAACAACACCCTTTAGCAAATAAAAGCGATATTAGTAAAAAAGAGCTCGAAAGCTATCCAATGTTCAGTTGTTTTTCGCAGTCAAAACAAGTGCAATCAATGCTTAATGAAGTAATAGACTCGTTAAATAAAGTTTCAACTATTAAAGTAGGTAGTATCGAGCAGGTAATGGCTGGACTTGAAAAGTCAGATCATTTTGCTATTGCAGGTATTGAACACACCAGCTCTGTGGCAGAAAACCATAACTTAATCCAGCTTAAAACGAATAACGATATTAGCCATGAACAACTTGTGGTGCAAACAAGCCAGCAAATAGAGGCAGGTGAGCATGTTGACCACCTACTCTCGCTAATTAAGAAGGTTTCAAGAGCATAAAAAATGACTCCATGCGTTTTATAACAACTATAAATTAGTGGCATTAAAGTTTTTTTTCACTACACTAACGCTCCCTTATATTATGACTAGCGTTAATGAATAACTTTACAGCTGCTGAAATTTACCTAGAGCACATTGAAACGCATGGCTATGCCATTATTGAAAACGCCATTGATAGTGACTTAATATCCGAGTTGATGGCTGATTGCTATAGAATAAATCCTCACTTTAGCCTTGCCGGTATTGGACGATTAAACAATTTACAAATTGATGATTCCGTTCGTAAAGATAAAACCTACTGGTTTGATGGCAGCTCAAATGCACAGCTTAGCTATCAACAAGTAATGGAAGCAGTTCGCACTACCCTTAATCGTAACTTTTTCATGGGCTTGTTTGATTATGAATGTCACTATGCAAAATACACGCAGGGTGATTTTTACAAAAAACATGTAGATGCGTTCAAAGGTCGTTCAAACCGTGTTTTTACCACCATATTGTATTTAAACTCTCCTAAGAAAGGCGGAGAGCTGGTTATTTACAAGCCAAAAAGTAAAGACATAGAAGTGGTTATAAAACCCACTGCAGGCACTTTGGTATTATTTGAAAGCGAACGCTTTGTGCATGAAGTACTTCCGGCTTTTGATAACCGCTATTCGATTGCTGGTTGGTTCAGAAAAAATGCGTCAATTAGTGGTATTATCGACCCACCCCGTTAAGAAAAAACGGGGTAAGAAAATAATAAGCCTATAAATACAGTAAGTCCCACATAATGATTATTCAAAAACGCTTTAAAACAGGCATCTCGTTGACGTAAATGAATCAAACGCTGTTGATACACAAGTAACATTGCTGCAACAGCTAATCCCAACCAAAAACTAAATCCTATTTGATTCATCAACCCAATTAAAACCATCAACGCAAAAAAGCTAAAGTTAAGTAGCGCTATAATATGGCGGTCATAACTGGCGAATAAAATAGCGGTTGATTTTACTCCTATTTTTAAATCATCGTCTCTATCAACCATGGCGTACATAGTGTCGTAAGCCACCGTCCAGCAAATATTGGCAATAAATAGCAACCATGCCTGCACGGGTAAAGAGTTTATTGATGCCATAAAAGCCATTGGGATTGCCCAACCAAAAGCCGCGCCCAATACAACTTGAGGAAGTTGCGTGTAACGTTTCATAAAGGGATAACAAAACGCTAATCCAAGTGCACCAAACGATAACAAAATAGTATTGGTATTAAGCAATAATACTAGTATAAAAGCGATGACAACGAGTAATAAAAACAAACTAATTGCTTCGCCACTACTTACCGCTCCGGTCGCTAGCGGCCGCTGACAAGTACGCTTTACTGAGCCATCAATTTTTCTATCGGCAAAGTCATTGATAACGCATCCTGCGCTACGCATAACTATTACCCCAAGGGTAAACACAATGAAGTTTGTTAGGCTTGGTATCCCTTCATTTGCTATCCATAGTGCCCAATAAGTTGGCCAAAGTAGCAATAAAGTGCCTATGGGCTTATCAATTCGCATTAACTGGATGTAATAGGGAATATGATTAACAGACAAAGCGGCTAGTTTCATGAGTATAAGTAAGCTCCTGGTAAAAAAACCTCACAGACCAAAAATTGATAGTTATGTAAAGAAAATACGCTGCGTCTGCCCAGTAAAGAGCGATTCGGTAAATTAAGTTCGCTCACCAGTGATTGCAATGGGTGATTATCATCAAAGCGAGCAATTTCAATATCAGTGCGCCTTAACGCAGGATCTTGAAAGATAACATCACCTAACGGGCGTTCTCCCATATTGTGCAGCTGATTGTTTGTATTATTGCTTGTTACTGGCAACCAACTTTGAGCATAAACAATCGGTTGTTCATCACACAACAGTAACACTTCACGGTTAAGTACTGTACTTACCTGCTCACTTAATAGCGTTTGCTGTGATTGCGAAAGGTCTACTTTTTGCTCACTCAACACTTTTACAGCAAAACGCTGAGACTGACTTTTTAATTTAGCCGTTAAAGAATGCGATTCAAATAACCACTCTTTCTCAGCGTTAGATAAGCCAGTTACTTGAGCGGTACTCTGCCAATCAGCAGATAAAGAAAGAGGAAAAGTAATCACAATAACTCTACTTGAAAAAAAACAAAGAGATCATAACATTGCCAACGAATTTGAAAAAGCGCGATTTACTCAATACCAAGCACACCCTGTTATTATAAAAAGCTAATCAGCATTTGACTCTCGCTATTGTCTATCCCAAACTTGAATCCAGAGTACTTTTACAAACACAACAAATAACAGCATCTTGCTGTATCTTATTTACTAATAAGTATAAACTATTTGTAACCAGTTTACGGAAACGCTTTTGAAATGAAAAAAACAGTATTTACAGGCCTTTTTATTCTTCTAGTCAGCTTAACTAGCTTATCGGCACGTGCTGAGTCTACTGTCGGTTATTTTGGGTTTGAGCCAGACATTATTACTAATTACATTGGCCCATCGAGTAAACAAATGGGCTATGTACGTGTCACTGTTGATTTAATGCTTAATAAAAAATCAGATATTGCAATCGTGGAACACCACACGCCGTTACTTCGTGATGCGTTAGTAGAGATATTATCTAAAGAGCCTGAAAACAAAATAAAGTCTTTAACAGGACGCGAGCAAATACGCCTTAAAAGCGCAGAAAAACTAAAGAGCCTTCTTAAAGAAGAAACAGGACATGAGATCATCCGTGATCTCTTATTTACTAAATATTTATATCATTAGGCACTTTTTGTTTTGAAAAGCTGAGCGGTATAGGCAAAAGCCATACCGCTAACGAGCCCACCTAAGTGTGCCCAATTAGCCATTCCAACAAATAATACATCTGCAAAACCAAGTACTAACCATACCAGCATAAAACCAACAATTGCGGTTGTAACCAGTGCAGGCTGTTTAGGGTTAAGTGCGCTGTAAATCCAACAAAAGCCTAACAACCCATATACAACACCGCTAAGCCCACCAAAGTTAGGACCGACCATTAAGTACTGTGCCCAATTACTTATTAAAGCGGTAACTAAAAACAGCCCAATTAAACTCGACTTACCACATTGCTTTTCAATGTTGTCACCCAGTGATACCCACCAAATTAAGTTAAACACAATATGCATAGCGCTAAAATGCACAACAGCAGGTGTTAACCAGGTAAGTGGTGACGCAGGGTTAAACTGCAACGCCATATAAATAGGTTCAAATGCACCCAATAAAAAGGCAATATAAACAATAATACTGAGAATACTAACGCTCTGATTAAGCCAACTTAAGGCTTTAAACCGCGCGACTAAATTAAGCGACTGGCCTTGATATTTTAATGGTGATTGCGTGCTGCCTACTTGCCATGACGCTTGTTGATAACGTTCATGGTTAGGGTTTTTAGCAAACTCATTCCACAACGGTTGCACCGCATGAAAGTCCTCAGGCGCCACACTAATGACAAGCGTATGGCCATCCTCAGTACGAATTTGCCCTGAAAGCCCTTGGCTTTTTAGGTAATCTATAAAGCCCTGTGCAGCACGGGGGTTAGTTAGGCTGCCTAGCTCTATCATCGTGCTACTTTATCCTTGTAAGCGGCTTCCCATGCAGTAAAACCGCCATCCATACTGTAAACATCTTCAAAGCCTTGCTCTACTAAGTAGCTGGCAGCGCCTTGTGAGCTCATGCCGTGATAACAGACAATAATAATCGGCTGGTCAAACTCCTTTTCCATCATAAATTGGGCAATATTCGCATTAGATAATGCCTCTGAACCCGGAATATGACCCGCTTGATACGAATTAGGATCGCGAATATCAGCAATCACTACATCTTCTTTATCGAGTAGTTCAAGGGTTTGTGCGATTGATATATGTTTAAATGCCATAGTACTCTCTTATAATTACAAAAAAGGCGACAAATGCCGCCTTTAATTCTCTTAACAAGGGGTAATTAATCCCAGTTAAGAATTACTTTACCCGATTGGCCTGAAATCATCATATCAAAGCCAGCTTGGAAGTCATCTATTGAATACTGATGAGTAATAATTGGTTTTAAATCAAGCCCTGATTGAATCAAACTGGCCATTTTGTACCAAGTTTCAAACATCTCACGACCGTAAATACCTTTGATCACTAAGCCTTTAAAAATAACTTGATTCCAATCGACCGCCATATCTGAAGGTGGAATTCCCAACATGGCAATTTTGCCGCCATGATTCATGTTATTTAGCATGGCATTAAATGCACTTGGTACACCTGACATCTCTAGGCCAATATCAAAGCCTTCAGTCATGCCCAGCTCTTTAGCTACATCTTCAAGCTTTTCATTCGCGACGTTTACAGCACGCGTTGCGCCCATTTTACGTGCTAAGTCTAGGCGGTATTCATTTACATCAGTAATAACCACATGGCGTGCACCCACATGCTTAGCCACAGCTGCAGCCATAATACCAATTGGGCCAGCACCGGTGATCAAGACATCTTCACCGACTAAATCGAACGATAAAGCCGTGTGTACTGCATTGCCAAATGGGTCAAAAATAGAGGCAAGTTCATCGCTAATATTATCTGGGATTTTAAACGCATTAAATGCAGGAATCACTAAATACTCTGCAAATGCGCCTTCGCGGTTTACACCGACCCCTGTTGTATTACGACATAAGTGAACGCGCCCAGCACGACAGTTACGACAATGGCCACAGGTTATATGACCTTCACCTGATACACGGTCGCCAATCTCAAAACCACGCACCTCTTGGCCCATGTCGATTACTTCACCCACGTATTCGTGGCCAACCACCATAGGCGTCGGTATGGTGTTTTGTGCCCACTCATCCCACTTATAAATATGCACATCGGTGCCACAAATAGCCGTTTTACGAATCTTAATTAACAGATCGTTATGACCCACTTCAGGCTTTGGTGCATCTGTCATCCAAATGCCTGGCTCTGCTTTTAACTTTGATAATGCTTTCATAATTCACACTCAATTAAAAAATCGCGACTTCAGCCGCGATTTAACAAGAAAATTAAATAACACCAATCTCTTTACCAATACGGGTAAATGCTGCAATGGCTGTATCAAGCTGTTCTTTGCTGTGCGCTGCAGAGATTTGGGTACGAATACGCGCCTGCCCTTTTGGTACAACAGGGAATGAAAAGCCGGTTACATAAATCCCTTCAGCCAATAGCTTATCAGCCATAAGTGACGCTACTTTGGCGTCTCCTAGCATCACAGGAATAATCGCATGATCTTTACCTGCACAGGTAAAACCAGCCGCTTCCATTTGCTCACGGAAGTATTTAGCATTTGACCATAGCTTAGCGCGAAGCTCACCGCCATTTTCAAGCATTTCTAACACTTTAATTGACGCCGTTACAATTGAAGGCGCTAATGAATTTGAGAATAAGTAAGGACGAGAACGCTGACGTAACCATTCAACAATTTCTTTTTTACCTGAGGTATAACCACCCGAGGCTCCACCTAGTGCTTTACCTAAGGTACCAGTAATAATATCAACACGATCAAGCACGTTGCAGTATTCAGGTGTACCTTTACCGTTTTCGCCAACAAAACCAACGGCATGTGAGTCATCAACCATAACAAGTGCATCGTATTTATCAGCTAAGTCGCATACAGCTTCTAAGTTACAAATAACGCCATCCATTGAGAACACGCCATCGGTTGCAATTAATTTAGTTTTAGCACCGGCTTCATCGGCTGCGATTAATTGCTTTTCTAAATCAGCCATATCGTTATTTGCATAACGGAAACGTTTTGCTTTACATAAACGTACCCCATCAATAATAGAAGCATGGTTTAATGAATCAGAAATAATCGCATCGTCTGCACCTAATATGGTTTCAAACAACCCCGTATTGGCATCAAAACATGATGAGTACAAAATGGTGTCTTCAGTTTCTAAAAATTGACTGATTTTTTTCTCGAGTGTTTTATGAATATCTTGTGTACCACAAATGAAACGCACAGAAGCCACACCAAACCCATGGTCATCTAAGCCTTGTTGCGCCGCTTTAATAAGCTCTGGGCTGTTAGCTAAACCTAAGTAGTTGTTAGCACAAAAATTAATAACTTTTTCGCCTGATGCCACTTCAATTTGAGCTTGCTGCTGCGAAGTGATAACACGTTCATTCTTGTACAAACCTTCCGCTTTAACGTCTTCGATTTGCTGTTGTAATTGGCTAAAAAAAGCAGATGCTCTCATCTGTGATCTCCATTTGGTTGAACGGGTTAAACAGCAGACGTGTTGCTGCTATTTATAATGCGGGTATTGTAAAAGTTTAAGCGCCAAATTGCACTGTTTGTCATTCGTCGCAAATTACCTAACTGGCAGGAAAAGCTGCCAGTTTACAGGCTTGAGGTGTGTACTACGTTAGATCAGCAAACAAAGCCGGAAGGTCGTTGATTGAGTCACAAACATAGTCAGCAAAATTTACAGCTTTGTCATCAAATTTTTGCCCTGAACGTACCAGTACTTTGGTACGTACATTAGCGCTAATGGCAGCGTGCATGTCACCTAATTTGTCACCCACCATCACACTAAGCGCAGGGTTGATATGATGATCTTCTATTCCTTGAAGTAACATGCCAGGCGCTGGTTTTCTGCAATCGCACTCTTTTAAATAATCTGGTAATGCGTTTTTAGGATGATGAGGACAAAAATAAACGTCCGTAATTTCAATTTGATGAGCGCTAAACTGCGCTTTCATCCACTCGCTAAGTGTTAAAAATTCGCTCTCAGAATAATAACCACGGCCAATGCCTGACTGATTAGTCACTATAATTATTTTATAGCCCGCATCATAAAACGCTTTGCATGTTGAAAACACACCGTCTATAAATTCAAACTCTTCGCTTTTAAACACATAACCATGATCAACATTTACTACGCCATCACGATCTAAAAAAAGCGCCTTGTTAGTGTTCTCTTGATTCATAACAGCGACTCTTTTTTAACAACATGATCAAACATTTGTTTTACTGCATCGGTGGTTATTTGGCTCATTAAATCATCGCCTTTAACACGAGTACCCCAAGGCAATTGCTCGGCGATTTTACCTGTTTGCTTTACTAAGTTTTGATGGTAAACCTCAACAACATAGTCTTGGTATAAATAAGGCCCCGTACGCGCAGGGTTTGAATGCGCATATAAACCAATAACGGGCGTACCCACAGTCACCGCCATATGAGCTGGGCCTGTATCGGGCGCAAGTACTAAGCTTGCCCGTTTAAGTAAGCACAATAATTCTTTGAGTTTTGTTTTACCCACCAAGTTCAGAATGGGTGAATCAGAGTGTTTAATGATGTTATTTGCTAAATTAATTTCCAGTTCAGTCGGTCCACCAGTTAATACTATTTTAAACCCCTGTGTATGTGCATAATCCGCAAGCGCAGCATAGCGATCGGCTAACCAGTTACGCTGTGCTTTACTTGCTGCTGGCGAAATAACAAATAGCTTATTTGATAAATAATCGTCACCTAACAGCTCATCAGCTTTAGCTTGATCTTTGTTGGTAAAGGGCATATTCCATACAGGGACATAATCATCAACACCAATCGCTTGGGCAAAGCCTTTAAATCCCTCTAAAACATGCGCCTGAGATTGGGCTTTAATGCGTTTATTAATAAATAAACTATGTAGCTCTTTTGAACGAGCCCAGTCAAAACCAATTTTAACTTTGGCAGGAATACAGCGAGCAACAAAACCTGCTCTTAAAGCCACTTGCATATTAAGCAGTACGTCAAAACACTGCCCTTTAAAGGTTTGCTTTAACTGTTTCAGTGCCGCTTTACCTTGTTTTTTATCAAATACAACAAGCTCAACGCCTGGTAAGTCAGCTAACAGCATCGCCTCGACCTTACCTATAACCCATGTAATTTTGGCATTTGGGTGTGCTTTTTGAATAGCTTGTACCGCACTTACTGCATGGCATACATCACCAATAGCAGAAAGACGTAAAATACAAATTGAAGTGTAAGTAGGCGCTGAAGTCACACGTTTCCTTGGAGGTAAAATAATAAAACCTGATCTTAAATTATAATCGCGTCATTGCAAGTACTTATCCTTAGCGTTAAAACACGTTAATATGTGCACATATTAACGCGAACCCTATGAGCTATGTTTAATCAACACGTCAAAAATAACCATGTCATTTTGAGCCATCCTCAATATAGCAGCCAGATAGAGTTAGATTGGTTTGAGCCCAATTTCTGGCAGCAACAGCAAAAAATTGTTGGCGCTAAAAAGGGACGTGCAACCGCATGGTTTTTTAAACACGCAGATTTAACGGCTGTGTTGCGCCATTATTGGCGTGGCGGCCTAATAGGAAAACTACTTAGTGACCAATATTTATATTGGGGACTAGAGCAAACGCGTGTTTATCAAGAATTTAGCTTAATGACTCGATTAATAGAGTTAGGCTTAAATGTACCAAAGCCTATTGCAGCTAAAGTGAGTCGCTATGGCTTCATTTACCGAGGTGATATTATTACTGAAGCGGTTAGCGGCGCTAAAAGTATATTAGATATACTGATTGAACGCACATTGAGTGAAGCTGAGATAAAAAAAATAGCACAAACTATTGCCCAATTTCATAGTAAAGGGGTTTATCACGCTGATTTAAATATTAATAATATTTTATTTGATGACTCTGGTGATGTTTACATTATCGACTTTGACCGTGGCGAAATAAAAGTTCCCCATAAAAAATGGCAACAAAGCAATATGTCTCGCTTACAGCGCTCCTTTTTAAAAGAGCAAAGCCGCAATAGCAACTTTCATTGGCAGCAAAACGATTGGCAGCGTTTAGATAAACACTATCGTGACGGGTTAACCCAATAAAAACTAGTTTGCTAATGCTAAGTATTGCTCTGTTACCCTATCGGCACACACTTTTTCTAAAATAGCTGCTTTGCCTACATTTGGGTTATCTGCGAGCACTTGCTTAACTGCCAGCACAAGCTTTTCGCTTTGACCAATTGGTACTAAATATTTGCTTAACTCACCTGTAAGTATTTCACTTGGACCATGAGGACACTCAGTACTGACAACTGGTGTTCCTACAGCCAAAGCCTCAACTAACACATTACCAAATCCTTCAAAGTCTGAGCTTAACAACAAAGCCTTAGCCTGCTTAATCCAATTATAAGGATTTTGTTCAAATCCAGGTACAATAAGTTGATTTTCAATTCCGTATTGTTTGGCTAACTTAAACGCTTTCTCTTTTTTATTACACAACAATACCAATTTATATTTTTTATCTAATTTGGCAAATGTGTCAAACAGAACATCGTGACGTTTTTGTTTAGCAAAACGTCCCACATGAATCAAGTAAGGTGTATCTGGTATATTAATATTTGATTCATTAGCTTGCTCATTAATTTCTTTAAAATTAAAGGGGTTATAAATAGTTGTTATAGCACTTGGACTAATTAAGTTGCCTTGCTTTATTTCTTCTTCAACCCCTTTAGAAACACAAATCAATGATTTACCATTTAAGTTTTGTTTGCTTTTTTTAAGATATAAATATGAAAGCGGACCTAGTTTTTTTTGCCTAGCGAGCTCTGCATTAACTGAGTTATGAACAACAAAATGGATATTTTCTATTTTACTTTTTGCTAATAAGTTATTACTACGATCTAAATTAGAAAGTACTAAATCAATAGAACCAAGTTGAAGTAGCTTTTGTTCAAACCATGCTTCTAATACTTTAACATTCTTTTTTATCTGCCAAAATCGATCAACTTTTGTTGCTCGACCTGAAAATAAACTTTCAACAGATAAGGGGTTTGGAATGTCATATTCAATATTTTGCGCCAATGACAAAATAGTCACATTGTGGGCTTTTGATACCATTTCCTGCGCCAAAGTAAGCATTACTTTTTCAGCGCCACCACCAACGAGAGAGTCAATTACAATAACAATATTCATAGCTTACTTCCTATTAACAACGCTTGTACTCCTTTGGTTATAACATCAAAGCTATGCACATTTTCTAACGACTCGTATTGGCCTACTGTATTATTATAATTTGGTTCCAAAAGTAGCTCTTTTATTTTTTGGGTAATATCTAAAATATCAAGCTCAGCCTCTTTAACAACACCGGTACTCGCACAACGAACAACTCGCTCATTTTGATCTTTTGAAATAGCACATGCTATCGTTGGCGTTTGTAAAGTAATGGCTTGAAGTAAAGTATCGCCCGCGCTTAATAATGCCACCTTAGCCTGACTTAGTAAGGCTAAAAATTCAGTCCCCTCTTGACTTGGCAAACAAATTAACTCATCGCTTTTAGGTAACGACTTAGTGTAATTAGGACCAAACACCACAACCCCTTTTAAACCTGTTTCTTTCGCAATATTCAGTGCTGCTTTATAGTAGATATCAGCACAGTTTTGGCCATTAAGGGTGTGCCCACCAGAACCTGCGTTAACAATAAAGAATTCTTTCTCTTTCAATTGATAACGGGTTAGTGCATCGGATTTTTGTTGCGCTGATGCAAACACTGTAAATGGCCCAACATTAGCAGGATAGGCCAGAGACAACATGCTCAATTTTAGCTTTTCATACCACGAAAGAGGTTCAATACAGTAATCAGGCTGAACCACCCAATGAGTATCAATAAGGCCCGCTCTATTAAGCTTTAAACCTTTTGCTCGCTTTTTTGCATGCTGTGAAATAAAAACAACTTTAGCACCCACTTTTTTTGCAGCTTTCATTTGCTCAGCGCGTCCTGCACAATCAAATAGCACCGCATCTGGTTTGTATTGCTTAATAAACTGACATACATGCGTATTTTCTTTTGTTGCCGATTGATTTAACAATAAGGTAGGAAATGGGCAGCTTTTAGCATAAGCCGTGTGCTTATTTAAAATGAAATGAATATCTAACGAATTGCCGTACTCCGAGGTAAGGGAATGAGCTAGCTGTAACGAGCGCATATATTCACCAATACCTTCAGGCGATGACACGGGAATAAATAAAAGTCGTTTGTTGCTCATTACCATCTCTTTTTTTTCTTTGCAGCGAGTATATCAACGAGATCATTTTTCCGATAGAGCTACAATGTTTTAATCTAATCTATAGTGGCATTTTAAATTTATCTTGGTTGATTTAATTACTGCAATAGAGAGCGTAGATTGCTAAACTTGTCGGCAATTTCAATCATAAGGATCTGAGCTTTGCGAAACAAAATTTTTATACTTTCTTCGCTTTTTTGTGCCGTAACTACAACCGTAAATGCTGAACCTTGGGTAAAGCCTGATGACTATGGTCTTAGGGCAGATATACAACAGCTTGCCGATGCAGGTATAATTTTAGCGCCAGTAACAACGTACCCATTAATGTGGAAAAGCTTTATTAATGATGTTAACAATACTTCGTTAGAACAATTACCCCCTCAACTGCAAGATGCGTTATTACGTGTAAAACATCGTTATAAGTCAGAAAATAGCGGTTCGCATAGTGTACAGCTTTCGGCATTTGCCAGCTCAGATCCTCTTGTAGCCACTAGCTTTGGTGCCACCAATAGCCAAGAATCAGAGTTAACTGCTGCCTACGCTTATTTAGGACATAACTTTGCAGCTAAAATAGCGATTAATCATCGTAATGATGGCAAAAAATGCTTAGTCGACGGTAAAACAACTGATGATATAGCTCAAAACGAGCAAGCACTAACTGACTGCAATGATACCTCTCTAGATGACAGCTATTTAGCGTATCGTATGGGTAATTGGATTGTAAGAGCGGGTGCCATTGAGCAATTTTGGGGTCCGGGTGTTGATAACAGCTTAATTATGTCTGGTAATGCAAAACCTTTACCTGCCATTAGTATTTCTCGTGAACAAAGCAGTGCCTTTGAAACACCTTGGTTAAGTTGGATTGGTCAGTGGGGGTTTACTGCACAAATGGCTAAGCTGGAATCAACCCGCGTTATTCCTGATGCGTTATTGTGGAGCACTCGGGTTAACTTTCGCCCCGTTCAACAATTAGAAATAGCACTGAGCTGGTCAGCACAATGGGCTGGTAAGGGACAACCAAGCTCGGCTAGTGATTTTATTGATATGATTGCCGGTGATACAAAATGTGTTGATGGCACTTCTAATTGTGATAGCCAGTTAGAGTCAAAAATAGGTAATCAATTAGCTGGTATTGATATTCGTTGGTCAGATACATTATTTAATCAACCTTATGCCGTTTATGCCAGTACGATTGGTGAAGATGCGAGCTCACAGTTTAAACCAGCTGATAGAGCGTACTTATTTGGCTTACAAACAACACATCGTGTTTACGAGCAGAATTTACTAGTCAACTTAGAATACATTGATACAGGTGTGTCTTGCTCTGCGGGGTCAACGACCGAAAATTGCTATTATGAGCACACTGATTACCAATCAGGGTATCGTTACCATGGTCGCCCTATCGGCTCTACCTATGATAATGATGCTCAATCACTAGTATTAACCGTACTTGGGCAACTCTCAAGCGGAACTGACTGGCAAGTAAAATTACGTGATATTGACTACAACAGCGACAACCGTGACCGTTACCCAAATAACCCAGACTTAGGTAACTCGATTACCAAAACAGCATTTAGCTCTAAACAGCTTGAAGTACGTTACAGAATGCTTGCCATGGGGGGGCGCTTTACCCTTGGCGGACTTGCCTCTAATAACGATGGAGCAGAAAACGATACGTCTGCATTTGCAAAGTTCGAATATAACTTTTAGTTTTGTAAGTATAAAAAAGGGGATAAACCAAAGTTTATCCCCTTTTTTATTTCACTAACTAGGGTCTGTTGATCTTTGTAGTACATATATTAATCAGCCCACATTGGTAGCCACATCATAGTAAATGCTAAAGCGAGCATTGAATG
>NZ_JASDDE010000050.1:0-27471 GCF_030407565.1 Pseudoalteromonas sp. APC 3694 | reverse complement strand
GATAGTCTATTACCGTGGAATTTTAAAGGCTAGGCGGTGATCACCGGACGGATACTCAGAGCCAATGAAACCCATTAAAAACATTAAATGTACCTTACTATGTGGCTCTCTAGCGCTGTAGGCACTACGACATTCTACTGCGTTGTCGCTACGAAGTAGCGCGCCGATTCCAAATACAAGCAAGCCCGATTCGAAAGAGTCGGGCTTTTTTACGTCTGCACGAAAGTGAAAATATGGGTTCGAGGTATAAGGGTAAATGTGAGTCTAAGGCTTAACGATGATCCTTAGCACTTTCTTATTTCACGTGCTGGATTGCCGGCTACCACGGTATTTGATGCAATGCTCTTAGTTACCACTGAACCCGCACCAACAACAGTGTTATCACCAATGGTAACACCAGCTAACACAATAACTCCCGCGCCAATCCATACGTTATTACCTATGGAGATTGGTGCTGCAAAGTTTTCTTTATCGAGGCGCTCAGTTGGGGGAACCGCATGCGAAACTGCTAATAGTTGAACGTTCGGGCCAATTAAACAATCACTGCCAATGGTAATTGCACCCTCACTAATTGGTGCATCTAATACAGTGCAGTTAATGTTTATAAAAGTACGATCACCAATTTGTATTTGACTACCATAGTCACAATGAAAGCCCGCTTCAATAATTACTCCATCACCACAGTGTGAGCATAATTCTTTTATTCGCTTTAAATTACCTTTACTGGGGCTTTTATTAAATAAGCGGCAAATTTCGTGCACAGCTTTTCGCTGCGCTAGATTCTCTTTACTAATACTATTAAATGACTGCATATCAATTTTGTTTAACTTAAATAATGGTGTCTAGCTTAACCTACTTTGAGCATGATGATAATTTGAATAAAACTGCGCTTTTTTTATGCATTCACTTGCCATTTATTATGTTTCGTTTAAAATCCCCTAACTTTCGAAACGAAACTTAATAGTAGTTACTTAATGACCAAACGAAATACACAGCAACGACGTCATCTGATCCTTAGCCAAGTAAATGAGCTTGGTGAAGTGGCTGTTGAGACCCTTGCTGAACAGTTTCAAACATCAGAAGTAACCATTCGAAAAGACTTAACCGCGCTTGAAAAAAGTGGCTTGTTGCTGCGCCGTTATGGTGGAGCTATTGCGCTACCAAAAGAGATTGTAAGCGATGAGATTGATTCTAAGCGCAAAGTGGCCATTGCCAAAGCGGCAGCATCGCTTATAAAAGATCATAACCGCATTATTATTGACAGCGGGCGTACAACAGCAGCGATGATCCCTGAGTTGGCTACCAAGCAGGGGTTAGTTGTTATGACGAACGCGATTAAAGTAGCAACGCGTTTATTAGCACTTGAAAACGAGCCAACCCTTTTGATGACAGGTGGCACGTGGGATCCGCATTCAGAATCGTTTCAAGGGCAAGTAGCCGAAAATGTACTATGCTCATATGATTTTGATCAGCTGTTCATTGGTGCCGATGGCATTGATGTAGCACGAGGAACAACCACGTTTAATGAACTTGTTGGGCTAAGCCAAGTGATGGCTAAAGCGGCGCGTGAAGTTATTGTGCTGGTTGAGTCAGAAAAAATCGGCCGAAAAATACCAAATTTAGAATTACCGTGGCAAATAGTAACCACATTAATAACCGACAGTGGCTTAGCGCATGATAAACGCGCAGCGATTGAGGCATGTGGTGTAAAACTAATTTGCGCAGAGATTATGGATTAGTAACTACACCGTGAGTTGCTAGAATTAAAAAATTAATGGAGACATTATGTGTGGAATCGTTGGGGCTGTTGCAGAACGTCCAGTAAATAAAATCTTAGTTGAAGGCCTTAAGCGTCTTGAGTACCGTGGTTATGACTCAGCAGGTGTAGCTTTACTTGAAGGTAATACACTTAATACAGTTAAAGCAGTTGGTAAGGTTGTAAACTTAGAGTCAGCACTTGAAAAAGCTGGTGTTAGCGGCCACACAGGTATTGCACACACTCGTTGGGCGACTCATGGCGGTGTAACTGAAGCCAATGCTCACCCACATGTTTCAAGCAATCAATTAGCGCTTGTACATAACGGTATTATTGAAAATCACGCAAGTTTGCGTGCAGCACTTAAAGGCGACGGTTACGAGTTTTTATCAGATACCGACACCGAAGTAATGGTGCATTTAATTCATCAGTTACGCCAGCAGCACACTACTTTATTAGCGTCAGTTCAAGCAGCTGTTAAACAGTTTGAAGGCGCATTTGGTACCGTTGTGTTCGATAAAGCGAATGATAACGAAATTATTGTAGCGCGTTCAGGTAGTCCGTTAGTTATTGGTTTAGGCCTTGGTGAAAACTTTATTGCCTCTGATCAACTGGCATTATTACCGGTAACTCGCAGCTTTATCTTCCTAGAAGAAGGTGATGTAGCGCGTATTACTCGCGACACAGTAGAAATTTTTGATGCCGATGGCAACGCGGTTGAGCGTGAAGTTGTTGAATCAAACATCACACAAGATGCATCAGGTAAAGGTGATTACCGTCACTACATGCTAAAAGAAATTTATGAGCAGCCACTTGCAGTACGTAACACCCTTGAAGGACGTTTAAACGACGATCGCGTAGCGATTGATGCCTTTGGCGACAGTGCACAGCAAATATTTAAAGACGTAAAACACGTACAAATTATTGCCTGTGGAACGTCATACCACTCAGGTATGGTTGCTCGTTACTGGCTTGAGCAATTTGCAGGTGTTAGCTGTAACGTAGAAATTGCCTCTGAGTTCCGTTACCGTCAGTCATTTGTACACGAAAACAGCCTACTAGTAACGATTTCACAGTCAGGCGAAACGGCTGATACTTTAGCAGCACTTCGTTTAGCTAAAGAGCAAGGCTACATGGGGTCAATGACTATTTGTAACGTACCAGGCTCATCGCTTGTGCGTGAATCAGACCTTGCCTTTATGACCAAAGCAGGCGCTGAAATTGGTGTAGCCTCTACTAAAGCATTTACTACACAGCTTGTTGGTTTGTTAATGCTTACTGCGTCTATTGCGCAAGAGAAAGGCTTAGATCAAAGCGCGATTGTTAACGCTATTAAACTGCTACCAGCTAAATTAGAAGAAACGCTACTATTGGCTGATGGCATTGCTGACCTTGCAGAAGAGTTTGCTGATAAGCATCACTCACTGTTTTTAGGTCGCGGTTCACAATACCCAATTGCAATGGAAGGCGCGCTTAAGCTTAAAGAGATTTCATACATTCACGCAGAAGCCTATGCAGCAGGTGAGCTTAAACACGGGCCATTAGCACTGATTGATGCCGACATGCCAATTATTGTTGTAGCACCAAACAACGAGCTGCTTGAAAAGCTTAAATCAAACGTAGAAGAAGTACGTGCACGTGGCGGCATCATCTATGTATTCGCTGATAAAGATTCACACTTTGAGTCAGACGACACAATGCGTGTAATCAACGTAAACCACGTAGACGACGTAATTGCTCCTGTTGTATATACAATTCCACTACAGTTGCTGTCGTACTATGTAGCGGTCATTAAAGGCACAGATGTTGACCAACCACGTAACTTAGCAAAATCGGTTACAGTTGAGTAAAATCAACAGGTTATAGTTTTTTATTAATGTTAAAAAAGCGCTTAAGGCGCTTTTTTTGTGCCTGAAACTCTGTTAGCTTAAGTAACTTATTATTCTCTAAGGGATTAGTCATGCGTTTATTAACCGTTATTTGTTTTGTTAGCTTTAGTATTTTTAGTTCACAAAGTGCCTTTGCACAAGCTAGTATTAAACAGCAAAGTGCTGATTATTCTCAGTACACACATACATTTAAATCTACTGTTTTAAATGAAGAACGCACTGTTGTTGTACAGTTACCAAAGAGCTATCAAGCTGAGCCAAATAAGGTATATCCTGTTATATATCGCTTAGATGGGGCGGGTAATATACCGCTTGCTAGTGCTGTTATTGAGCGCTTACAAAATGATAATCGTGCGCCTGAGGTTATTATTGTCGCTATTGAAAACACTAATCGACTTAGAGATATGTATCCTACAGTGAACAAGGAACCACAAGGGCCTGTCGGTGAAGGGGGCGGCGCGGCAAAGTTTTTAGCGTTCTTTGAACAAGAGCTCATTCCTTTAGTAAATAAGAACTATCGCACGCATGACTATAAGGTTATTGCTGGCGCATCTGCTGGTGGTGTATTTGCGCTGTATGCGTTGCAGGCCAAATCTGAGTTATTTCAAGCGCATATTGCGTATAGCCCTGCTGTTTGGTGGAATTATGGCGCAATGGTAAAAAGCACAAAACCATTTATAACTAAAACGAAAGACCTGAATAACTACGTTTACATCAATATCGGCGAAGAAGCCGGCATAATGCGCGAAAGGTATGATGAATTGCTGCAAGGTATGCAATCGCCTAAAGTGCGGGGGTTACGCTTTTTTAATGATGCGTTTGATGGTATCTCACATGGCTTAACCTCTGTTGCTGGCGTATTTAATGCCTATTACAACTTATTTTTACCTAAGCAAATGCCAATCAGTGCTTTAACTGATGATGTAGCTTCTATTGATGCTTATTATCAAACATTATCTCAGCAATGGGGCGAGCAAATTTCACCACCGGATCGCGCTGTTAGATCGCTCGGTTATAACTTAACGGGCAGCAAGCAGTTTACCCGCGCTATAGAGGTGTTTAAGTACAATATAAAAAACTACCCAAAATCAGTTGATGCGCTTTCTGCCCTATCTTATGGCTATGAAATGCAAGGTGATACTCGTCAAGCACTTGAACAGATGGAGTCTGCTTTAGCCATTGCAGATGACTCATACCCTTATATAAATTATTTAAGAGAAACAAAAGCTAGGTTGCAGGCAGAGTTTGATAAGCGTAACTAGGGTTTTTAGTTACTGTTAAATAAAAACGACGCGCAAGCGTCTTTTTATTAGTTGTAGTTAAATATTATTTAAATCACTAATCTCTACTTAATAGCTGCTAAATACGCTAAAATTACAGGCTACTTTTTTAGCAATAAGCCCGTAATAAATATGACCTTAGCCGCAAGCCCTAGTACTTTTAACGATCTTGGCCTTATTCCAGAGCTAATTGCTCGTTTAACTGATTTACAATATAGCCAGCCTACGCCAATTCAAGCTAAGGCGATCCCAAGTGTACTTGCTGGTAGCGATTTAATTGCGGGGGCAAATACCGGCTCAGGTAAAACAGCAACGTTTGCCTTGCCTATGCTACAAACGCTATTTTTAGCGCAAGGTGCTAAAAAAACTGCTAGCAAAGATAACTTTGTTTCAGGGCTTATTTTGGTACCTACCCGTGAGCTTGCAACGCAAGTAGCTGATAATGTTAAATCGTATTCTGCACACTTTAATGGCGCCATTAAAACGGTGGCGGTATTTGGTGGTGTGTCGGTTAATACCCAGATGCAGGCACTACGTGGTGGTGCCGATATTATCGTGGCAACCCCAGGGCGTTTACTCGACTTAATATCAAGCAATGCGATTAAGCTTGATAAAGTTTCAACCTTAGTGCTTGATGAAGCTGATCGCATGTTAAGCCTTGGCTTTACCGAAGAGCTTGCTGAGCTATTAGCGCTTATGCCTGCTAAAAAGCAAACCATGTTGTTTTCAGCGACTTTCCCAGAGCAAGTCACACAATTAACACAAAAGCTGTTAACCAACCCTGTTGAAATACAAGTACAAAGCAAAGACGAAAGCACTTTAGTTCAGCGCGTATTTACGGTTAATAAAGGCGAGAAAACCACGGTTTTAGCGCACTTAATTAAAGCGCATCAATGGCGCCAAGCACTTATTTTTGTCAACGCTAAAAAAGATTGTGAGCACTTAGCCAGCAAACTTGAAAAACGCGGCGTGAACGCACAAGTATTCCATGGCGATAAAGGCCAAAGCGAGCGTACTCGCGTAATTGAAAAATTTAAAGCTGGCGAAATAGAAGTACTTATTGCCACCGATATAGCAGCCCGTGGTTTAGATATTGCCAAACTGCCTGTTGTTATTAACTTTAACTTACCGCGCAGCCCCGCTGATTACATGCACCGTATTGGCCGCAGCGGCCGTGCCGGTGAAGTTGGCCTAGCGTTATCGTTAATTGATTATGAAGACTTCCATCACTTTAGAATTATCGAAAAGAAAAATAAACTACGCTTAGAGCGCGAAGAGGTAGCAGGCTTTGCAGTAAACCAAGCGAATCTTGATGCAGCTGATGCGCTTAAAAACGATAAACCCATGGCCAAGCCCGAAGGCACCGGCAAGAAAAAGAAAAAAAATAAAGCTAACCCAGAAAATGATGTGTGGAGTGGCTGGCGAGGCCGTTCTAAGTAATACAAGGGCTCGATTGGGTATTGGGAAGCAGTCAATAAGCTCAAAAGGGGTTCTCGATACTTTTGTAGTTAAATAAGCGATATTAAAGCGCTTTAATATCGCTTTTCCACTTTACCAGCGCTGCTATGAATTCGGGGCCAATACTACAGCAGCCGCCAATAATTGTCGCGCCTAGGCTATGCCATTGCTTTGCAAACGCTACATACTCAGCGGGTGATAAGTCGCGGTAACCTTGCGAGCCTTCATTGGCTTTATAATCGCTGGCGATTGGTGTAAAACCATTTGCAAAGACCCCTAAATCAACATTTTTATTCTGCTGTTTTAGTACGCGATTAGTGTCGCGTAGCGCTTGTTCAATAACCTCAGGGATAGAGCAGTTGAAGAATATGCCCGCTATATTATGTTCGAGTAATGCTAAGATAGCGTCGGATACTAATTCACCAGAGCGCAATGTCGCTTGTTCGCTTACTTCATCATTTAAGGTAAATGCGTAATAACATGGTTTGTTTGAATTCTTAAGCACCCTTGCCATAACCCGCGCTTCTTCAATGTTTGATGTGGTTTCACCAATCCAAACATCGACATATTCGTCTTGTGCTTTATACAGGGTATTTAAAATAGTAAATGCGCGTTCACTTTGGAAAAAATCAGCACGGTACGATCCAAATGCGGGTGGCAATGAACCCGCAACTAGCACGTTTTGATTAGTGTTTTGAGCTGCTTTTTTGCAATTACAGCAGCTTGCTGTGCAAGTGCTGCACCTTGTGCTTGGTAAAGCGTTTCACCTAAATGAAAGGGGACACACGCATAGCTATTTACTGTAATAATTTCTGCCCCCGCATTTATAAAAGCTTGATGCGCTTGAGTTACGCATTGTGGTGCTTCTATTAAAGCTTGTGCACTCCACAATGGCTGTGAAAATGGCGCGCCCATGCGTTTAAGTTCACGACCCATGCCGCCATCTAATATTGTTAACCTACTCATAATGGACTTCTATACGTCTAAATAATTAAAGCTATTCAAACATATTTTTTGAAAATTCATAATGAAACTTCATCAGGTTGAGTATGAAAAAAGTTCAACATGTTAAAGCTGTTTTTAAAAGGCACAAAAAAAGCGACTACCCAGTAAGGTGTCGCTTTTCTTTTTACAAGTAAGCTATTACTTGTAAAACGCTTCTACAGTGCCTTTTACTTTCATAAGTAATGGCTGGCCGCGACGGTCTAGCGCTTTAGGTGCCGCTACTTTTATCCAACCTTCGCTGATGCAGTACTCTTCAACGTCAAAACGCTCTTTACCGTTAAGTGTAATACCGATTTCATGTTCAAATACTTCTTCTACATAAAATTTGCTACGTGGGTTGATAGACAGTTGATTTGGTAATTCTGGTTTGTTTTTATCAGTCATATTGGTGATCTGCGTTGAATTAATTATGCGCTATTGTAGGCAATAGCAAGCTTAGGCTCAAGCAAGAGATCAATAAACTAATATATTGTGATGTGCTTTTATAGAGCTGTTACATATATTATGAGAAGGGTTAAGCAGTCGATGGAAATACAAAGTAGGTGTTATTGATATAAAATTTGGCTGTCACCTTCTTGTCATTAAAATTACCTTTATTAGTAACATCTATTTCCTATAGTACAGCGGTTGATGTTTTTTGTGTTCACACTTTTAAAAATAACCACTACATAATGGGAATTACGGATGAAAATTAAAAAAGTTGCTGCGGCAATCGCACTAACCTGTGCGTTTAGTGCCGTTAGTCATGCCAATGTTTTACCGCAAAGTCAAAAAGACAGCAGCTGGTACAGCGCTGCCCAAGCAAAACTAACAACAAAAACAACGCAAGCGCAGGCAATTAAAAACACTAAAGCTAAAAATGTTATTTTATTTGTAGGCGATGGCATGGGTATTTCTACCTTAACCGCAGCACGTATTTTACAAGGTCAACGCAATAATCAGCTTGGCGAAGAAGGCTATTTAAGCTTTGAGCAGTTCCCTTATTCTGCGCAAATTAAAACCTATAATGTGGA
The DNA here is from genome assembly GCF_030407565.1 of Pseudoalteromonas sp. APC 3694. Classification (NCBI taxonomy): domain Bacteria; kingdom Pseudomonadati; phylum Pseudomonadota; class Gammaproteobacteria; order Alteromonadales; family Pseudoalteromonadaceae; genus Pseudoalteromonas; species Pseudoalteromonas sp. APC 3694. Next base: position 19,070 of record NZ_JASDDE010000050.1, on the reverse strand, counting down.
TGCACAAACGCCAGACTCTGCAGGCACCATGACGGCCATGATCTCAGGGGTAAAAACCGATGTGGGTGTTATTGGTGTTGATGAAGATATTGAGCGCGGTGAGTGCTCAACGGTGGCTGGTAATGAGTTACTTACAGCCACTGAGCTTGCTGAAATTAAAGGCCTAGCAACAGGAATTATCTCTACTGCCCGCATTACCCATGCAACGCCTGCGGCAACCTATGCTAAATCAGCTGATCGCAACTGGGAAGATATCTCAGACATGCCAGAGGCAGCAGTTAATGCAGGCTGTGAAGATATTGCCTCACAGCTAGTTAACTTTGAAAAAAACCTAGAAGCGCGTTTTATAGGTACCGATGTTGATGGTTTAGACTTTGTAATGGGTGGCGGCCGTCGTCACTTTTTACCTAAAGATGCATCTGCAAATTCAAATGATGCAATGAGCGCCGTAGAAGGCGATCGTACTGATGAGCGCAACCTTGTTACTGAATGGCAAACACAATATCCAAATGGCACTTATGTGATGGATCAAGCTGGGTTTGATGCTATTGCCGATGATGCCACTAAAGTATTTGGCTTATTTAACGAATCGCACATGCAATACGAAGCTGACCGTGCCAACGATATAGCTGGTGAGCCGTCGCTTACCGATATGACCACCAAAGCGATTGATGTACTGGGTAAAAACGAAAAAGGCTTTTTCTTAACCGTAGAGTCGGGCCGTATTGACCATGCTCACCATGCGGGTAATGCTTTTAACGCACTTAACGACACTATTGAATTTGCAAAAGCCGTTCAAGCTGCCGTTGATAACACCGACCCTGAAGAAACGCTTATTTTAGTTACAGCCGATCACAGTCATGTATTTACTATTGCTGGTTACCCGAAACGCGGTAACCCAATTTTAGGTAAAGTGGTTGGTGTTGGCCAAACTACGCCAACGCTAGCTGCTGATAACATGCCATACACCACAGTAGGTTATGCAAATGGCCTCGGTTTTAGAAACTTAATCGATGAAACAGATGCGGATGCAAGCTATGAAACAGCTGCGGTTGCAGGACGTGTTGAGCTAAATGGTGTTGATACAAATACGCCAGGTTTTCACCAAGAGGCTACTGTTCCACTTGGCTCTGAAACGCATGCAGGTGAAGATATTTCATTGCATGCAATGGGCCCAGGTGCTCACCTTGCTCAAGGTGTTATAGAACAAAACGTTGTATTTCATTTAATTAATCAAGCTCTTGAACTAACTCAGCAATAATGGCGGCTCACATGAATAAATTAACAGTACTTTCTTTAGCAGTAATGGTCGCATTAACTGGGTGTTCGAGTGATGACGACAAAAACAGTAATAATATTTTAGCGGTAGATAACCAAATCGCAGTAGGCTCAGCACAATGTGTTAATGGCGGCGTAGAAACGCAAAGCGGTGTTGATACCAATACTAATGGGCAATTAGAGAGCAGCGAAGTAACGCACACTAACTTAGTATGTAACGACCCAGCTACCTCATTAACGAGTGAACAGCTCGCTTCATTAAGTAACAATGCTTGGTTTAGCGACGCACAAACTAAACTTGCTAGTGCGCAAGATGCAGCAAGTAAGGTAGTAACAGAGTCAGGTAAAGCGAAAAACGTGATCTTGTTTGTTGGTGATGGTATGGGTATTTCTACTATAACGGCAGCGCGTATTTTAGCGGGGCAATTGCAGGGTGAAATGGGTGAAGATCACCAATTAAGCTTTGAAACCATGCCGTATTCTGGGTTTGTAAAAACTTATAATGTAGATGCACAAACACCTGATTCTGCCGGTACGATGACAGCAATGGCCTCTGGTGTAAAAACCGATGTGGGTGTAATTGGTATTGATGAAGCAGTTGAGCGTGGTAATTGTGCATCAGGCAAAGGGCATGAGCTTGTTACTTCGTTAGAGCTTGCTGAAATTGCCGGTAAATCTACCGGTATTGTTTCTACGGCACGTATTACCCATGCAACGCCTGCGGCAACTTATGCTAAGTCGGCTGATCGTAACTGGGAAGATATTTCAGATATGCCAGCTTCAGAGTCAGCCAATTGTGAAGATATTGCTTCACAGCTGGTTAATTTTGAAAAGAACTTAGAAGCCCGTTTTAGTGGTGTTGATGTAGACGGAATCGAAGTGGTTATGGGTGGCGGGCGTCGTCATTTTTTACCTAAAGATGCAGCCTTTAATTCTGCAGATGCGGTGAGTGCTGTTGAAGGCGACCGTACTGATGCGCGTAATTTAGTGACAGAATGGCAAACAACTTACCCGACTGGTACTTACGTTATGGATCAAACTGGGTTTGATGCCATTAGCGATGATGCCACAAAGGTATTTGGTTTATTTAACGAATCGCACATGCAATACGAAGCTGATCGCGATAACGATATCGCTGGTGAGCCTTCGCTATCGCAAATGACCGAAAAAGCTATTAATGTTTTAGATAACAATGATAAAGGCTTTTTCTTAACAGTTGAGTCGGGCCGTATTGATCACGCCCACCATGCGGGTAACGCTTACAATGCATTAAACGACACTATTGAGTTAGCGAATGCAGTAAAAGTGGCGATGGAAAATACTAACCCAGAAGAAACACTAATCGTGGTCACGGCCGATCACAGCCATGTGTTTACTATTGCGGGTTACCCTAAGCGTGGCAACCCAATATTGGGTAAAGTGGTTGGTGTAGGCCAAACAGAGCCAAGTTTAGCTGCCGATGATATGCCTTATACTACGGTTGGTTACACTAATGGTGGTGGCTTTAGAGACTTAGGCAATGAAACCGATGCAGATGAAGGATATAACTTTGCACCCGTTACAGGGCGCGTTGATTTAAGCAATGTTGATACTACAACGCCGGGCTTTCACCAAGAAGCACTTGTGCCACTATCATCAGAAACCCATGCGGGTGAAGATGTGGGTGTGTATGCAACCGGACCTGGTGCCCACTTAGTGACTGGAACTAATGAGCAAAGCTTTTTATTCCATGTAATGGACTTTGCCGCAGATTTTGTAAAAGCGGCGGATGAAAAAGTAGCGCAATAAATTAACTAGCAAAACAAACAGCCCGCACACTGTGCGGGCTTTTTTGTGTCATACAAATGCCATTATTAAGCGTTATTTTAGAGTCATAAAGTAATGTTTAACTAAGAGATTACCCCAATGAAAAAGCTATTATTTATATTCTCAGCACTGGCCAGCACGAGTGCGCTCGCCCAGCAGTGCGACATTGATGCTGCGCAACTAAAAGCCGACTATAAAATTACCAATCAGCACAAATCGCAGCACAGCACCCAGTCACTTACTCTTTGGCGAAACAATCAGCAGGTGGCGCATCAAAGTGAAACACTAACCGAGCTTTGGCAGCAGCTAAGTAATAACCAGCTTCGTCCTATTCGCTACTTTAATGCCGAGCAACGCGGTATTGAGTACCAACCATCGGAGGTACGTGGAGTGCAAAATTGGAGCGCCAAAAGTCAGCTGGTGGATAACCATTTAATTGAAAAAATGACCCTAGTAAGTTCACAAGGTGAGGGTTGTAATGAGGTAAAAAATTACGTGCTTAATGAGGGCGATAACCAATTTAAGCTGACTTTTCTCCCGCAAGCAAAATTAGTTAAAACTTTTAGTGTGACTAATAAAAAAAGTGATACTCAAACCTTGCTTAGCTTAAATGATGTAAACAGTGATACACCTGCAATTAAGGCTCAGTTTGCAAAATGGGATAACTTTCAAACCACCGATTACGCGGATATTGGCGATAACGAAAGCGATCCATTTTTAGCTAAAATGATTAATCTTGGTTTTATAGAGCACGGCGCTACTGGTTTTTATAATCAGCAAGGCGAGGCTATTCAAGGTGGGCATCATCATTAGCATTTTTTGGCTTAACCGTGCTCTCAGTTAAGCCATTTTCATAATCGTTGGCGTCACAGGTATTTAAGTTTTGCCGTGCTTGTTTATCTTGTTGTAATACCTGCTTTAAATCTTCCATACGTTGGCGCACGGCTACGCCATAACTGGCATCATCACCCCATAACTCGGCAAGTTGCAGTACCGCAGCACGGTCGTGATCTCTAAATAACTTACCAGCACGCTCAGCGTCTTCTTTACTATTACCAAGCAATTGCAACGATTCTATGGCCAGGTTTATGGCTGAGTCGACGGTTTCGCGGTTAAACGCATTCACTTTTAAATTAAGTAATTGATATGCATGGCGGCGGTCTATGGCGCGCGCCACTATTTTTAATTGGGGGTAGTTTTTATGCGCCAGCTTAATAATCTCAATAGTTTTATCAGGGTCATCAATCGCGACAACCAGCATTTGTGCTGTATGCGCGCCCGCGGCTTCAAGCAGTTCTTGGCGTGCCGCATCACCATAAAATACGGTATTACCAAAGCGGCGCAGCAGTTCTATTTGGCTTGGGCTGTGATCAAGTACGGTAATTTCGTAGCCTTGCGCATGTAATAAACGCCCCATAATTTGCCCAAAACGGCCGTATCCGGCAATGATCACATGCTTAGCTGTGCTTATTTGTTCTGGTTTATCAAATTCGGGTGCCGTGGTGCTATAGTTGCGCTTTTGAATTGGCTCATACAACATCAGTAGTAAAGGCGCTATTAGCATAGAAACGGCAACCACAAGGGTAACTAAATTGGTTTGCTCTGGGGTTAAAATACTCAAGGTGGTGGTTACACTAAGCAGCACAAACGCAAACTCGCCGCCCTGAGCAAGGGCTAAGGTAAATAGCAGTTGCTGTTTACGACTAATATTAAAAGCCATTGCCAAGGCAAGTAAAATACAGGCTTTAATGACAATTAATAGCACCACTAAGGCAATCACGGTACTGAACTGATTAAACAGCAGTTCAAAATTAATTGATGCACCAACCGTGATAAAAAATAGTCCCAGTAATAAGCCTTTAAAGGGTTCTATATCGGCTTCTAGCTCGTGTCTAAATTCACTTTCGGCCAATACAACTCCGGCTAAAAAAGTACCCAGTGCGGGCGATAAGCCAATACTTTGCATCACCAGCGAAATAGCCACCACTAAAAACAATGCAAAAATTGTGAATATTTCACGCATGTGGGTTTGTGCTATGTATCTAAATAGTGGTGCCGACACATATTTACCGCCAGCAATGATAGCGGCAATAACAGCAACAGAAGCCCCAACTTGCTGCCAAATAGGCCAGCCTGCAATGATGGAGTCGCTAATGTCTTTTGAGTTACCTTGTGGTGCAAAAGCCAGTAAAGGGAGCAGCGCTAAAATAGGAATAATCGCAATATCTTGAAATAATAAAACCGAAAATGCATTTTGCCCAGCTTCTTGTTTTAACCAGCCTTTTTCTTCTAAGCTTTGCAGCACAATAGCAGTTGAAGACAGTGCGAGCATTAAGCCTATAGCCAGTGCTGTTTGCCAATGCATGGCAAAAAAACCAATAACAAAAGGCAAAAATAGCCGCTGCACTTAATACTACCTGCAATCCGCCAAGCCCTAAAATTGAGTGGCGCAGCGTCCACAAACGCGAAGGTTGCAGTTCAAGGCCAACTAAAAATAGCATCATCACTACGCCAAATTCAGCAAAGTGCATTACATCAGTTTGGTCACCTACGACTCCTAATGCATAAGGGCCTATCAAAATGCCAGCAATTAAATAACCCAGCACAGAGCCAAGTCCAAGTCGTTTTGCTATAGGAACTGCAACAATGGCGGCAGCTAAGTAAATTAACGCTATTTCTAACACATGCTTACCTTATTAACGTTGAGATAAATAGCATGGCTTAGGTGCGTATAAAATACAATGAGTTACGAAAGTAAAAAGTGCTTTAGCTTACCAGTAAAATTAACTTTACTGGTAGCGGTCACAAAAAGAACGCTTATTTGAGCTTTTTACTGATATGGTATCGTTTATATAACAGACCGTATTTTTTGTTGCAGGAATGACCTTTTCTTTATGATTTCGCTAAATAATGTGTTTTTTACACGCCAAGATGGTGGCTTAAAACGACAAATAATTAATGACTTATCGTTAACTATTTTGCCTGCAGCGCACATTGCCTTACTAGGTGATAGTGGCTCGGGTAAAACAACATTATTAAATTTATTAGCCGGTTTACTGTCTCCAGATGCAGGAACTATTACGGTTAATAAACAAAAAATAAGTGAATTGAGTGCCAATGAACTTGCGCTTTATCGGCGTAAAATAGGTATTATTTTTCAGCATTACCAATTACTCAGCCCGTTAAATGTGAAAGACAATATGTGTTTTCAAGCAAGGCTTAATGGGTTATCGCCTAGCGACGATGAAGTAAATACGATGGCTAAAAAACTGGGGTTAGAAGGCAAGCTTACAGCAATGCCTGAGCAACTCTCAGGTGGTGAGCAGCAGCGGGTGGGCATAGGTCGTGCGCTATTAAATAAGCCTAAGCTGTTATTGGCTGATGAACCTACGGGTAACCTTGATGCCGCTCGCTCACTCGATATAGTTACGCTACTAAAAAGCCTGTGCGAAGAGCAGCAAATAATACTTATTATGGTCACTCATAGTCAGCGATTGGCCGATCAGTTTGCTACGCAATTGTTTTTAAAAGATGGCCAAATTAATGGCTGAGCTTAAACTTATATTAATAACGTATATGCAGTTTTATCGCCGTCATGTAGGGCTGTTATTCCTGTTTTTCATTGGTTTTAGTTTAGGCGCGGCGCTACTTACTGCAATACAGGGCTTAAATTTAGAGGCCGGTAAACGCTATCAACAAACCACAGCACTAATTGCAAACCCAGTGACGCATTTTGTTCGCCCTGTGCTAGGTGAAAATAGGTTGCCCAACAGTATGTGGTCGCGTATGAGGGCGGCTGGCTTTACGCAGGTTCAACCGGTTTTAGAGGGCGTAATTGAAACCAATAAGCAGCAAAAACTCGCGATTAGAGGCGTCAATTTATTACAGTGGCTTACAGAAAATACCGGCGGCTCAGCATCAACAACCAACAATCGTTATTCTGGGTTTGAACAGATACTAAATACTGTTTATATCGACCCTAAATTAATGCAGCGGCTAAATTTAAAAAACAGCCGCATTAATATAAACATGGGCGATGCCACTGTTACTTTAGCGGTAAGCGAATTACAAGGTTTAGGCATGACCATGCTGGTGGATATTAGCCTTGCCGACAAGTTACTGCGCGCAAATGGGGCAATTAATTACCTTGAAGTAAGTGGCTTAAATAACAAACAAGCAGCCCAGTTAAACGTATTGTTAGGCGAGCAAGCACGGCTTGAAGCTGCGCAAGAGCAAGCTTTTGATGCGCTCTCTGAGGCATTTTTCTTTAATTTACAAGCGCTGGCTTTGTTAGGTTATGTGGTGGGTGCGTTTTTAAGTTTTAATGCAATTAAGCTGGCATACAATGCGCGTGCTCACTTGCAGCAGCAAATGTGGGTGCTGGGTTGTCAAAGGTCGGTGTTAATTAAAGCGCTGGTTATTGAATTAACAGTGCTTAGTTTTTTTGCTGCGTTATTAGGTGCGTTATTAGGCGCGGCACTGGCAAACGCCTTAGTTATGGATGTATCGGCGACTCTTCGAGGGCTTTACCAACTAGACAGAAGCTTTGTAGTAAGCCTTGATAGCAGTATGATTGTCAGCGGTTTTACACTTAATATTGTTGTTTTGTTGGGGTTTTTAGCCAGTCAATCGGCTCGATTAAGTACTTTTTTAGCGCGTATTAAATGGCTAATGTTTGCGTTAGCTATTTGTGCAGCCAGTTACTTAGCGCTAACGGCAAATACCAAAATAAGCGCCTTATTGCTGTGTGTTTGTGTGTTACTCCTCTTTTTTGTTATTACGCCACCGGTAGTTAAAGCCGTTTTTAAATTGCCATGGCCAACACAAAATCCCATTATTCACTGGTTAAAAGCCGATAGCCTAGTGCAATTACCCGCATTACTAAGCTCGGTACTCGCTATTTTAATGGCTATGGGGGCCGCCGTAGGTATGCAGATTATGGTTGGCAGTTTTAGTGACACCTTAGATACACACCTTGAAAAACGCCTAAGCGCCGATTTATACGTAAGGCCCGATCAAAACATTCAAGCGTTAGGGGCTAAATTGCGTGAACTCCCAGAGGTCGAAAAAGTAGGCGTATATTGGTCAGCTAAAAGTGAGCTTAAAACACCTAAAAATAGGATTGCTGTTGATGTTATGGCATTTGGTGCAACGGCCAGCTACAACCAACACCTTACTTTGTTAAACAATAAAGCACCTACATCTGCAGTATTTGAAAAAAACAAAAACGGGGTGGTGGGTTGCTTAGTGAACGAACCCGCCTTGCTGCAGTACTCGCTTAAAGTAGGTGATGTAATAACCCTAAAACAGCATATTAATACACTAACGTGCCAAGTACGTGCTGCCTATTTTGATTACGGCGAGCAAGGGTTAAATGTTGTTGTAACAACTAATGTATTATTGAATAGCAGCTTAAATTACACTGAGTCTGGTTTATCGCTTTGGCTAAATCCTAATAGCGACGTAGACGCCATGGCCGAATATATTCAAAAGCAGCACCAATTAGATAGCCAGCAAGTTATTGCGAACCAGCAGTTTAAACGCTTTGCAAAACAGTTATTTGGTAAAACTTTTTATGTTACTCAGGCGCTTAATATATTTATTATGCTGATTGCACTATTTGGCATGTGGGTAAGCTTTTTAACTTTAGGGCGTGGGCAATTACAGCCCATGGCGGTATTGCAAACGCTGGGTGTCACCCAGCAGCAATTATTGGGAGCAAAAGTACTGCAAGCTGCACTTATTATTTTAACCACCTTGTTATTAGCTATACCACTGGGGCTTAGCCTTGGATGGGTACTATTAACTTACGTCATGCCAATTGCCTTTGGTTGGACCATGGCCATGACCGTTAATTGGCTGCAATTAGGGGGCTTTACGGTGCTTATGTTTATGTTAGCTTTATTTGTGAGCGCGTTACCGCTAATAAAATTAACGCGAAGCGCCGTTGCCGATAATGTTGCCAAGCTATAGGACTTACATGAATAGACTAAAAGCAGCCGTTACCTTTATTTTTATTGGCGCATTAAGCGCGTGTCAGCCCGAAGCAGAGCAAGTAAATCAAAATAAACCAATGCATAGCGGGTTTGCACAACAATTTGGTGAACCTGTAAACAAAAACCAAGGACTGAGCTTTCCACGCGATCATGGGGCGCATCATCAACAAGGAATTGAATGGTGGTACGTAACTGCTAATTTAAAAGCAGATAATGGCGACACCTTTGGTGTGCAATGGACTTTATTTAGGCTCTCGGTTGATGAGCAAAGCACACAAACAGAACCATCGCCTTGGTGGAATGGGCAGCTTTACTTTGCTCACTTTGCAATACAAACCGATACCCAGCATCAGGCGTTCGAGAAATATGGCCGCTCGGGGCAAGTAAATATAACAGCACAGCCATTTGAGGCTCGCCTAGATGATTGGCAGCTAGCAAGTAAAAAAGCAGCATTTTTACCGCTTAGCTTAAAGGCACAGCAGGAAAATTACAGTGCAAACCTGGTGCTGGCTAATAGCCCGCTTGTAAAGCATGGCGAGCAAGGTTATAGCCAAAAAACCCACCAGGGGCATGCCTCTTACTATTACAGCTATCCGTTTCTACAAGCCAAAGGCGACATCACATTTGCGGGTAAAACTTTTAAAGTAACTGGAGATGCTTGGTTAGACAGAGAGTGGTCTTCGGCGTTAATCGATCCTACCCAAAATGGTTGGGACTGGTTTAGCATTCAGGCTGATGATAAAAAACAGGGTGGTTTGATGGCATTTTGTATTCGTAATGGCCAACAAAGTTATGATTACTGCAATGCATCGCACATTACGTCCGATGGACAAGTACGCGCTATTGACAATAACGACGTGACCTTGCAGGTATTAAAAATATCTGAGCTTACAACCCAAACGGCGCAAACAACGGCCAGTAGTAAAACCTACCCTGTTAAATGGCACCTCAAGGTTAAAGGGTTTGAGCCTATTATAATTGAAGCGCGTAACCCCGATTCACGTAATCAATTGAGCATTCCCTACTGGGAGGGGCGAATTAAAACCCAAGGCGGTTTTAAAGGTAAAGGTTATGCAGAGTTAGTTGGTTATTAGAGGGCTATAAAACGGCTTTCAAAAAATGCACTTAAGCCAAGGCTAAGTGCATTTTTATTAAGGGCTTAGTATATTAACCTGAACTCTGGATAATAAATCTATCTCAAGCAGCTATTTTGAGCGCTAACTGCGTTGAATTTACTTGCAATAGACTAGCTATTGACGCGTAATTTCGCCTTGTTTTCACTGAAAATCTCTGGCTAGAGAAAACAAACATAAATATCATTTTGATTCAATATTTTAGTAAATCTCTTAACCAGAGTTCAGGTTATATTAGTCTAGCTTTACTGAACCAGAGATATTATCGATGCTAACATCACCAGAGCCTGCTTCTGTAATTGTTAGCCCTTTAGCGTGATTAACGCGAATATCGCCAGAGCCATCTTCAATAGTTACGCTTGAGCCAATATGTTCAATCAGCATATCTCCAGAGTTATCGTCTACGGTAACTGCGCCATTAATATGTTTAATAGTTATGCCGCCCGAGCCATCTTCAACGTTTAATACACCTGTTACATTAGTAACTTGCATTTCGCCTGAACCATCTTCAATTGCGACATTACCACTGACATTATCAATATCAATGCTGCCTGAGCCATCATTTAATGCTAAATCGCCGACTACATTTTTTACGTAAATACTGCCCGAGCCATCGTCAATATTTAAGTTTTTAGCACTATTAATATTAATGCTGCCAGAGCCATCTTTTACATCAATATTGCTTTGCATCGCGTTAATAACAATATCGCCTGAGCCGTCGTTAATATCTAAATTTAGGGTGTTAGGTACGGTAACAACTAAATTGATACTTGGTGATTGCCCGCTGTAAAAGCTAATCCCATTATTACTTGTATTTTGTGCAACAAGTTTTGCTTGTGTACCGCTTTTCTCAAGGGTGAGTTCGTATTCATCGTCAATGTCGGCGGTGTAGATGATGGCATCAACGCTAATATTGGTTGCAGTATTAGAGCCCTGAATATCGAGCGAACCGGCACCACTTAATATCGTTAGGTGCTCAAGGTTATTGCTTGGTAGTGAAAGCTGCTGGGTTTGTTTAACTGATGCGACACTGGGCGATATGTGAAATACACAACCGCTGAGTAATAAAATGCCGCTAATTAGTGAAACGGGCTTAGTGAAGTTGAATAGAGTTGATGCGCTCATGTTTAGTCCTTTGATATTGATTATTTTAGTTAATATACAAAGTATAGAGCAAAATTGAGGCCGAAATGTAAGTTGTTGTTTTATATGAGATGGCAGCAGTAGTTAAAAAGTTAAAATGCTAAAATATGGTTAAAAATACTAAATGTTAATAAAAAGGATGCACACTGCATCCTTTTGTAATTACTCTATTGTTAATGGGCGTTTTACTTAAAAATTGTAAGTAATGTTACCGTATAAAAAGCGCCCATCTAAACTGTAGGGTGTGTAAGGCGTGTACGGAAATATTTGGCCAAAGTTAGAGTAGCCAATATTATCTACCGTTGCTTGAGGGTACTGATCGAACAAGTTATTTGCACCCACTGCAAATTTCCACGCTTCGTTAGGACGATAAGCGACTTCTAAATCGGCAATCCATTTAGCATCTAAATATTCATCACCCTCGCTGGTGGTTGAAATATCTGCCACTTCCCCATAGCGAGTTGCACGCAAGGTTGTTTGCCATTGGTTAAAGCTCCAAACAGCCGATAGGTTTAGTTTGTTATCGGGTGTGCCTTGCTCAAAACGGCCTACTTCACGACGGGCAAATACCACGTAGTCATCGCCTAAAGAATTTAGCTCGCTCGGGTTTGCATCTACATGAGTCACTTCGGTATCGTTAATGTTTGCCGCCGCATTTAAGCGCACATCACCCAATGTATTTAAATCAAGTGTGTACGTTGCCACAATATCAACACCTTGCGTGCGCGAATTGATGGCGTTGGTAAAGTAACGAACACTTTCGGTATTTAGCTCGCCAGCATTCGCTAGAATTTGCTGCACAGCGTTACCGCTTAAGTTTTCAGAGAGTACAATCCGGTCATCAATATCAATGCGATACGCATCAACTGTTAAGCTAAAGCCACCTTGAGTGTAAACAAATCCAGCGGTAACGTTAACTGAGTCTTCTGCATCGAGCTGTTTTGCACCTAACGCTTGCGCTGCAGGAGCAGAGCTTGGGAATAGACCAACTTCAAAAGGCTGGTTATTTTCGAGAATAGTCGATATTTGACGGTACGAGCTTTGTGCAAGTGACGGCGCACGAAAGCCAGTACTTGCCGCACCACGTAACGATAGGTTGTCGTTAATACTGTAACGCGTGGCTAATTTTGAAGTAAATGTGTTACCAAAATCGCTGTAATCTTCATAGCGACTGGCTAAAACAACATTCCATTTATCAGTTAAGTAAGTATCAAATTCAGCAAATACAGCAACATTATGACGACTTTCATTGGTTGCGCTTTGCGGCCCAAACCCAGGAAGCACTTGCGCACCGCCAGCAGCAATTGGGTTACCGTTGTTATCAAGCGCAGTAATATAAGAGGCTTCTTCGCCTTGCTCTATTTTATAGCTTTCACGGCGGTATTCAGCACCAATAGTGAAAAACACATCATCGGGTAGACCAAAATCAACGCTGGTATTGGCATCAAAATTAACTAAAAATTGATCGTAAACCATGGCGCCGTTATCAAACTCAGTTTGGCTGTTAGTACCTAAAGAAGTATTTAGGCTATTTACAACCCCTAAACCAAAGTCATTTCGGCCGTAGTTGGTGCTTACATCCCAAGTCCAGTCGCCACTATCGCCTTGTAAACCAAGTGCCAGCGAGTAATCTTTTACGTCGGTAGCAATTTGTGGCAAAAAGCCATTTGGGTATAGCTCTAAAACATTGCGGCTGTCTTTTGCACGACGGTAAAATCCGCCCGAGTTACCTTCACGCTCTGAATAGCTACCAAACGAATAAACATTAAAGCCATTCTCTAAATCGTATCCCATATTGTAAAACAAAGCGTAGTCTTCCAGCGCTGCTTTACCAAAACGGTGATTGTAGCGATCAATTGTAAATTCGCGTGGGTCTAGGCTGCCATCATCTAGGCGGCTGTATTGTTCGCGCGGATCAAAACCAGAGCGTTGAGTTGAGTTGTTATCACGGTATTCAATTGATACATTTACAAAACCATTGTCTGTTAATGAAAAACCTGAGTTTGCGCTAATTGTGCGGGTACTACCGTCGTTAACGTGACGATCGTCGCCTAAATTAAATGCAAGGTTGCCGTTATCATCCGCATAAGTGCTATTTAGTTGCGGTACACCGGCCATTTGGCTGTCGTATTGGCCATAAGTTACGCTAACACTGCCGCCTTCGGTGGCATCTTTTAAAACAATATTGATTACTCCCGCAATGGCGTCAGAGCCATATTGTGCTGCAGCCCCATCGCGCAGTACTTCAACACGCTTAATTGCAGAGGTTGGGATCATGTTTAAATCAACCGCGGTAGAGCCGCGACCAACCGTACCCCCTAAGTTTAATAACGCACCAGAGTGGCGACGCTTACCGTTAATAAGGACTAAGGTGTGATCGGGTGCAAGGCCTCTTAAAACCGCTGGGCGAGCATGATCGGTGCCATCAGAGAGTGTGGCACTTGGGTAGTTAAAGCTCGGGACTTGGTTAGCGAGCACTTGGCTAATTTCAAGTTGCCCCGTACTTGCCATATCGTCGCTGCTAATAATATCTACAGGCACAGTACTTTGCGCAATACTACGCAAACTGCGGCGCGTGCCTGTTACTGAAATTACTTCGATATTTTCTTCGACTTGGTTAGTTTGCTCAGCCGCATTAGCAGCTGAAAAAGAGGCGCTAAGTGCGGTGGTAATAGCCAAGCTAAGTGCTAATTTTTTATTAGCTGATAAATGCTGAAAAGTCATTGAGCGTGCCTTGAAGATTTTGAAAAGGGCGCATCATATATAAGCGGCTAATGCATCGCAAAGATCTAAATTGACTAAGTTATTCAACTATTTTCATAAAAATAAGTGATCGGAATAATAGATTGAAATAGGAACAGACAAGGAGGCTAAAATATAGGATTATGCTTATTTAGGCAGCGAAAAAGACTAACTTGCTTTAAAGCTTTGCTAAAGGGGTTTAATTATAAAGAAGCTACAGGCCAAACGATTAATGTGGCCTGTAGGGAATTAAAAATTTATTCAGGTGCTACTTCAAGGGTGGTAAATAATACATAGCGGCTGGCGTCTACATCTTTTTCGTTTACTGTCACTTTTTGAGAGGTTTCGATTAGGTATAGGCCTGGCTCTTTCCACGTTGTGCTAAACATGCCGTTTTTGTCGGTCGTTACTTTTATTTCGCCACGTTCGTTACGGTAGCGTGTATCACCTTTTAAAATGCTTATTTCAATGCCTTCGCCAACCGGCTTTCCATCGCTTATTAGCTGAAAGCGCGCTTGCTCGCCAACAAATAAATCGTTTGGATGCGTTGGGCCGCTAAGCTCTAAGCCTTGACCTAATTGTGCTGGTTTAGAGGTACCATTATGACTAACAAAGGTATCAACAGTAGAGATGGTTTTAATTGTAGTGATGTCGCTGGCGTCTTTAGGTAGATTGGCATCTGCTTTTTTGGCGAATACACGGCTTCGCTCACCTGCTGTATTTTTGTAGAATGTCATGTACATAGGTTTTTGCGTCATCGCAATATGATAGGTGCCTTGTTGCTGAAGTTTTACTGCAGCAGAGCTTTTGCGTTGTAGGTAATAGGCACGAATGGTATCGGTAACTTGCTCGCCATTTGGGGCAAGTGCCATAAGCAGAGTATCGTCGTACTCTGCGCCTTTTGTGCTTGGACGAAATGCTTTATCAGGTGCAAAAATTTCGTTAGAAATACTCGCATCAATCATTACATAATGGGCTTTATCCCCTGATAGCGAGGTATGCGAAGGTAGTAACCAGCGGCCATGTGCACTTGCAGCTGTTGATACCAGCGCTGATAAACTCAGTGCGCCAATGAGTGCTGTTTTTAATAAATTAACGTTCATTATTTTTCCTTTAAATTTGAATGATAAGTAGGGACTACCTAGCGGATACAGTGACAAAGCTGGTTGAAAATTCGTTTTTGCCATCAATGGTTATTTTTCCTGATTGGGTTAAATCAAGCTCAATACGGCTGTAATCACGCCCGCCTTCTTCACGAACAACTTCAACATTTAACAGGTATTTTCCTGCGATAACTGATTTGCCATTAAGATCGTTTCCGTCCCAATTAATGGTATAAGTGCCTGCGCGTTTGGTTGCGCTACTAACCCCATCGAAGTTTGCATCACTTTTACCTGCTTTACGCCACCATTGGCGTAGGTCTTTAAACCATTCCGCTTTTTGTACCCAAAGCGCTAAAGTTGTGACATGTTTACGCTCTGGTGTTTCGAGCCAAACAGCAACATAAGGTCGATGATAGGGCTGCACATCTAACTCAGGTAAAGTTAATTCGATTTCTAATTGGGGTGATTGCGCTGCCACCGAAGTGTGAAAACACACGGCAATTAACAGCAATACGGTGCTAATTAAAGATTTAAACTTGAACATTAAAACACTCCTTTAATTTGTGGAACCCAGCATAAATAAATAACCAATGGTGTTGCGATTCCTAATACGGTTATCCATATTCCTGCTAAGCGTTTTTTTCTGTTTTGAAATAAAATAATCATGCCGGTGATGGCAAATAGAATCATCAGCACCGCTGATATATCAATAACCCAGCTCCATACTTCTCCTGAGTGACGACCTTTGTGTAAATCGCTGATAACACTTAAAAAACCACCGGTTTGATAATCGAGCAACAATTCGCCACTGATAAAATCAAACTCTGCATAGGCATAGCCTGCTGGTAATGGGTAGTCGAGCATAACCAGTGAATCTTGCTTTTCCCATTCAATGCTTTTCACTTTATTAAGCCCATAGTGTTTGGCTAAATAAGCTTCTATTTGGGGATAAATAGCAGGCAGGCTATTTAATTGTGTATTTGCTTGAGTAAGCAGATCTTGGGGGATTTGGACCGTAATTTGGCCATTTTTTTTATCGTTTTTTAACCAGTCAACATGGTTTAGCACTATACCGCTTACACAAAATAGAATAAGTAAAAAAAACAAAGCGGTGGAAATATAGATATGTAGGGTACGACTTGTACTATATAAAGTGCGTTTATTAACAAAGGGCATAAAAGGAGCTGGGTTATTTAATTTATACGGATGATAATGATTTGCATTAGCTGTTACAAATTTATTTACCAAACTTTACACTTTATTTTTTAGGAGGAGCTGAGGGCTTAGAAATTAAGTAAGCCATAACCAGCACTTCAACAACAGCCACTAGGGCAATAATCCAAGCTGGAGGGCTGTTGTATAATAAAAATATAAAGCCTATTAGCATACCTATACCCGCAGCATACTTTGCCTTTACAGGAACCACTTGATGGGCGCGCCAATGTTGTAATGTTGTGCCAAAGCGAGGGTGGTTTAATAGCCAAGACTCAAGCGCCACGGATGAGCGAGCAAAACAGGCTAAGGCTAAAATTAAAAACGGCGTGGTTGGCATAACCGGTAGGGCAACACCAATAATGCCCAGTAATACACACAGTAGCCCCAGCAATTTAAAGCCGAAATTTTTATAATAAATAAAAACGTTTTTTATGCTCACTTTAGCTCTTTTTTAATTAATTAAACGGTAAAAGGGTAAGCTAATTAAAAGGTAAAATGAAGAGAAAATGGCTTAGTTGCATGTTATCAACTAAGCCATTTAGGGTTAGCAAAGGAAAAGAATTTCCTGATTGCACTACCTATTAAAAGTAATAGCCTAAATTAATATTAAAACGGCGCTCGGTATCGCCATCACCAATAATGGTACCGCCAATAAAGGGTTGATTGCGGGCTTGTACGAAATCAACATAACTAAAGAATCCGCCAGCAGTAATGCTCATACCGGTTACATTCATCCAAGTATTGGCGCTATTATCTGACTTGTTGTAGATGATCCCATAGTCGTTATAAAACTGCAGGTTGGTAACTGGGCCCCATTCTAGTGCGTAGTCATAGGCAATATTAAAGTTGGTCATTGTGGCTTGGCTCGATACACTGTCATAATAGTCAAAAGCACCCACCGCAAAGCGGTTATTACCATCGTCTAAGTCGTAGTCATATTCACCGTGTTGCAATTGAATATTCCAGTTATTAATGTTGCTGTTTAAGTGAACAGCCCAAGCACTGTAATTACCAGCGCGGTCTTCACCGTCGTGAAGTCCACCACTGAGTAACGATACCCCGATGTCAGTTGTGATATTTTTACTATGCTCAAGCTGATAAGTAGCGCGACCAGCAAAGGTGTTGTATTCACCAAGTTGCTTTGCTGGCTCGGCATAGGTGCCTTCATCTGCAGGGCGACTACCAACAATATCATAAGAGTAACGATGATTTTTGTCTGATGCTGAGCCATCAACTCCACCCAGTTCATCATTTTTGAAAAAGCCTAAATCAAGTGTCCAGTTGTCTTTAAGTTTGCGCTTAGCAACCACACCTAAATCAAAATCATCTTCTAGGCCAACATAGTAGTTAGTGCTAAAAAAGTAGCTGTGGGAATTATAAGGACCGTTACCAAACGGCACGGCTGTTATGCCTGCCTGAGCTTCCCAGCCATCAATAAATTCGTACCCTAAGTAAGCGTACTTTACGACAGTCATATAATCGTAAAAGCGTATTTCACCATTGACTGAAATATCATTAATTTCGCCAGAGACATTTAACCGGAAAATATCAAAATCAAAGTCACCACCGCGATCTTCATTGTCTTCATCGTAAGAGTTTATACCGTAGTTAGCGCGAATAGCACCTCCTACCTTTATTCCAGATGATTGCTTTTCTTGCTGTGCAGTATCTGTAGAAGTAGCTTGCAACTGTTTACTAACTTGTTCTACTTGCTGAGACTTTTTTTCAGCGAGTTTGCTTTCAAGTTTATCTACTTGTTGCTTTAACTGCGTTAATTGGCTTTGGAGAGGTTGAAGATTTGATGCATAAGAATTGCTAGCAACACCACTTAAAATTAATGCGAGTGTTAGTTTTGAGAGTTTAGTCATAATAGCCGTTTTGATTGTGATTAAAAAATAAAGGCGCAACGATGCGCCTCTTAGTGTGGAAAAAGGAGAAAATGGCAGACTAATTTAGTTTATTGTTTTTATACTGCATTTTATTCTTTAGAAGTTTGAAACAGTGCGCCTACTTCTAAAAGAGGAGAGGCATCTAGCTTATCTGCATCCATCATTGCGGCAATACGTTGCATTGATGAAAGTAGTAGGCTCTGTTCCCATTCAGCAAGCGCTGAAAATTTTTCGATAAAGTGTTCTTGCAAGGGCTGAGGCGCTTTTTCGAGTAATTCTTTACCTTGTTCAGTAAGGTATAAGCTGACCCGGCGTTTGTCCATTTGACTACGAACGCGTGTTACCAAATTCTTGCTTTCTATTCGGTCAAGAATATTTGTGACCGTTGCCGGACTTAAATTGACGTTTTGCGCAATACGACTGGCGGTAATACCATCAGTTTGAGACACTTCTTGCATAATAAGCAGTTGTGGTCCAGTTAAACCCGCTGTTTTATTAAGTTGCTTTGAATGTAAGTCAATCGCACGGATCACCTTGCGTAAAGAAACTAGTAACTCGTCATATTTTTGCATTTGTTTGTCTCATGAAAGGCGAATCAGTTGCCGTAATCACGAAATGTTACACATCAAATAAATTGAATTCAAATGATATATATCATTTAACGCCGCTATTAGGGTCTGTTGACCTTTGTGGATTAAAATTTGTTCAAGCTAGGGGCGGTTTAATCGCGGCGCGAGGTTTGTAACCTAGTGGGCTAAGTCAAAA